>VGEM01000064.1 GCA_016869315.1 Alphaproteobacteria bacterium
GAACGCGGTCAGCGGACGTTGTCCAGAAACCATCGATAGGCCATGTCGACTCCGGCCTTCAGTCCAATTTTGGGCCGCCAGCCCATGGCGTTGATGCGCGTCGTATCGAGCAGCTTGCGCGGTGTGCCGTCCGGCTTCGAGGTGTCGTAGATGAACTGACCGGTGAAACCGACCACCTCGGCGACCGTGGTTGCAAGCTCGGCGATGGTAACGTCATCGCCCCAGCCGATATTGATCATCCCGTCGCCCGAGTAATTCTTCATCAGAAAGACACAGGCATCGGCGCAATCGTCGACGTAAAGCAATTCACGGCGGGGCTTGCCGGTGCCCCACAACGTCATGCTCTTGTCGCCCGCCACTTGGGCACGATGCGCCTTGACGATCAGCGCCGGGAGCACATGGCTCGACACCAGGTCGAAATTGTCGCCGGAGCCATAGAGATTGGTCGGCATGCAGCTGATGAAATCGCGGCCATGCTCGCGGCGATAAGCCTGGCACATCTTGACGCCGGCGATCTTGGCAACCGCGTACCATTGATTCGTCGGCTCCAGGGGACCACTCAAGAGCTCGTCTTCGTTGATGGGTTGAGTGGCCATCCGCGGATAAATGCAGCTTGATCCGAGAAACAGGAGTTTCTCGACGTTGGTGGCGTGGGCGGTGGCGATGATGTTGGTTTCGATCTGGAGATTGTTGGTGAGAAACTCAACCGGCCGGCTGTCGTTGGCATGAATGCCGCCGACAACTGCGGCGGCGACAAAAACCGCGTGGGGCTTGCTCGCCGCCATCCAACGCTCGACCGCGTCCTGACGGGTCAGATCGACGCTATCACGCGGCGCCGTCAGTACTTCGCAATTCTCGACCGCAAGGCGCCGCACCAACGCGGCACCGACCATGCCGCGATGCCCCGCGACCCAGACGCGCTTACCGGCGAGCGAATATGGGGTGTTGGACATCGGGTTACTGTTCGTGTCTGGCGAACCGTTGCGATTCCGCCTTCACGGCATCGCGGTCGCCCGCGATCATCTCGCGCACCATGTCGCGAAACGATGTCTTGTGTTTCCACCCCAAGACACGCCGTGCCTTGGCGGGGTCACCGTGGAGAAGATCGACCTCAGTTGGCCGGAAATAACGGGGATCGATCTGAATCAGAACCTGACCGGTCTTGGCGTCGACGCCGACTTCGTCGACGCCCGTGCCCTTCCAAACAATCGAGCGACCGGTCTCCGCAAAAGCGAATTCGACGAACTCGCGCACCGAGTGAGTCTCGCCGGTGGCGAGCACATAATCATCGGGGCTGGCTTGTTGCAGGATCATCCACATGCCTTCGACATAATCTCGGGCATGGCCCCAGTCGCGTTTGGCGTCCAGGTTTCCGAGATAGACTTTGTCCTGCAGGCCAAGCCCGATCGAGGCAACCGCGCGGGTGATCTTGCGGGTGACGAAGGTCTCGCCGCGCAACGGGCTCTCGTGGTTGAACAGAATACCGTTCGAGGCGTGATAGCCGTAAGCCTCGCGGTAATTCACCGTGATCCAATATGCATAGAGCTTGGCGGCGCCATAGGGGCTACGCGGATAGAACGGCGTCTTCTCGCTTTGCGGCACCTCGTGAACTTTGCCGTAAAGCTCGGAGGTCGAGGCTTGATAAAATCGGGTTTTGTCCTTGAGTTTCAGAATGCGCATGGCCTCGAGCAATCGAAGCGTCCCGAGTGCATCGGCGTTGGCGGTGTATTCGGGCGTCTCGAAGCTGACCTGGACGTGGCTTTGGGCGGCGAGATTATAGATTTCGTCGGGCTGCACTTCTTGTACCAATCGGATCAAGTTGGTGGCGTCGGTCATATCGCCGTAGTGCAGAAAGAAACGTACCCCGGCCTCGTGAAAGTCGCGATAAATGTGGTCGATCCGGCCGGTGTTGAAGGACGAAGACCGGCGCTTCACGCCATGAACCCGGTAGCCCTTGGCCAGCAAAAACTCGGCGAGATATGCGCCGTCCTGGCCGGTGGCGCCGGTGATCAAAGCGACTTTGTCGGGCATGGGGTGCGCTGGCGTGCGGTGATCGCGATAAGGGGTCAGTGGCCGATTATGTCGTGGAACGGCTTGCGGCTCAATTGAGCGAGATCGGCTGTCTTCAGCACGTCGACGATTCTGGAAGCCGCGCCGGTCCCGCCGTAAGGAGGAGGGCTCGCCTTCGCCGCAGCACGAAATTCCGCGCTGAGAGCCTTGAGGATGGCGGCCTCAATGTCGGCCGGTCGCGGCAAACAGTCGATCACGGAGGCCGCCCGTAGACGCCCCTTCTGTCGATCACCAATGTTGACCGTCGGCACCTTCAAGGCCGGTGCTTCGATCATGCCCGAGGATGAGTTTCCAATCACGGCCTCGGCCATTTTGAGCGCCCTGAGGTATCGCGTTTGGCCAAGGGATGTCGCGATTTTGCGGCGGGCGGGCGAACCGGCGACGAAATCCGTCAATACCCGCGCGATCGCGGCGTTGCCGGCATCGCTGTTGACGCCGGTGATCAAAACGTCGGCGTCGAAACGCGACAGCGCTGCGGTCATCGCTTCGGCGGCTACCCGCCCGCGATCGACCGCGAGCGTTTCGGGATGGAACGTCACCAGGAAAAAACGGCCGTCCAGCGCAAGGCCGATATCGCGGGCGACCTCGGCGCGCGATACGTCACCGAGCCCGGCGAGATGATCGAGCCCCGGCGTGCCAACAACATGAACGCGCGAAGGCGGCTCGCCCAACTGCCGGACGCGCGCCGCATACGGCTCGGCGGCCACGAAGTGCAGGGCGGACATTTTTGTGACGGCATGCCGGATCGAATCGTCCAGCACCCCTTCGGTCAGCTCGCCGCCATGGATGTGAGCCAAGGGAATTCCAAGCATCAGCGAAGCGGTCGCCGCGGCAAGAATCTCATAGCGATCGCCGAGCACAACGACGATATCGGGGCGTAATTCGGCGAGCGCGGTCGCGACACCCGTGACGCCCCGTCCGACGGCGCGCGCGATATCGGCCGCGGAGTCCGAACCAAGTTCATAGGAAATCTTGGCGGCAATGGCGAACCCATCGGATTCGACGGCGCGCCAGGTATCGCCGAACCGCGGTTCGAGATGCTGGCCGCAGACCACGACCAACAAAGCCAGATTTGGCGCCGCTGCGACGCCGCGCATCACCGGAACAAGGTGCCCGTAATCGGCGCGAGAGCCGGTAACAATGGCAATACGACGTCGGCTCATGGTCGCTCCAGGCCCTGCCCCCAGGACCCTTCGGCAACGATTAAAAAGTGGATACCAGTGGTCACGATGATTCCGCCAGCCAACAACAGCGGCCATTTTCTCGACCGGCGCAGCTTAACCGAAGCGGCCGCCGGATTGCACCTCACATGTCAATAGTTTAGGGATCGCCAAGCCCGGATGTCGCATGGGGTCACGTGACCGAGCATACATTCGTCATTGCCGAAGCCGGCGTGAATCATAACGGCGACCTTGGCCGGGCGCTCGCCATGGTGAAGGCCGCCGCCGCGGCCGGCGCCGACGCCATCAAGTTTCAGACCTTTTGCGCCGCCGATCTCGTGACGGCGACTGCGCCAATGGCTGGTTATCAAGCCCGCAATCTCGGTCGACGTGGGTCGCAGTTCGACATGCTTGCCACTTTGGAACTGTCTCGCGCCGGCCACCGACGGCTTGCGATCGCCTGCGGACGCGCCGGCATCGAGTTCATGTCGACGCCGTTCGATCGGGAGAGCGCGCGGTTTCTGATCGACGATATTGGTGTTCGGCGTCTCAAGGTGGCCTCGGGCGAGATCGGCAACGCGCCCTTGCTGCTGGACATGGCCCGTTCGCGAAAGCCGATCGTGCTGTCGACCGGCATGGCAACGCTGGCCGATGTTCGCGCCGCACTCGGCGTGATTGCCTTTGGTTATACGGCACCGCGAACCGCGAAACCCACGCGCGCAGCCTTTCGCACCGTACTCGCCTCACGCCGCGGACGCGAAGCCTTGAAGAGGCGCGTCACGATCCTTCACTGCACCAGCGCCTACCCGGCACCAGCGGCGAGCATCAACCTCAAAGCCATGGATTCGCTGAGACGCGAATTCAATTTGCCCGTCGGCTTGTCGGATCATTCGGAGGGAATTTCTGTCGCCATGGCCGCGGTCGCGCGCGGCGCGACCATGATTGAAAAGCATTTCACCCTCGATCGTGCCTTGCCGGGGCCGGATCATGTCGCTTCCCTTACGGTCGACGAACTTACGACCATGATCCGCGGCATTCGCGACGTCGAACAAGCCTTCGGCGATGGTCGGAAGCGACCGGCGGCAGTTGAGCAACAGACCATGAGCGTGGCCCGCAAGAGCCTCGTGGCCTTGCGATCGATTGCGAAAGGCGAGACCTTCACCGCGATGAATCTGGGCGTCAAACGTCCTGCGGGCGGCGTGGCGCCGCTCGACTACTGGGCCTACCTTGGCCGGCGGTCGCGGCGATCCTATGCCGCGGACGAAAGGATCAAGCCGCAATGAGCGCGAAACCGTTCATTATCATCGGGGCCGGCGGCCACGGCCGGGTCGTTCTCGACGTCTTGCGGCAAGCGCGTCAACGCGTCCTCGGTTTTGTCGATGCGGATCCCGGCCTTGCTGGAACCAAGATCGACGGTGCCCGGGTCCTGGGCGGCGACGACATCGTCGCTCGCTATCGTCCAGCATCGGTATCTCTCGCCAACGGGCTTGGCAACATGCCGAGCGCGGACGGCAGCGATCTTGAAAAGCGTCGACGGACTTACGAACGGTGGCGTCGACTTGGATACCGATTTCCAGCGGTTGTGAGCCCGGCCGCCATCATTGCGTCGTTCGTCGAAATCGGTGAGGGCGCGCAAATCATGGCTGGTGCCATTGTCCAGACGGGGGCCGTGATCGGCGCTAATGCCGTAATCAATACCGGGGCGCAGGTCGATCATGACGGCCTGATCGGCGATCACGCCCACGTGGCGCCGGGCGCCGTTTTGTCGGGGGCTGTCGTGATCGGGGCGCGCGTTCATGTCGGGGCCGGCGCAGTCATCGTCCAGGGCCTTACGATTGGCGCCGATGCGGTGATCGCGGCTGGCGCGGTCGTCGTACGCCGGGTCGCTGCGCGAAAAGTCGTCATGGGCGCTCCGGCACGGCCAAAGAGCCAGCGCGCGTCAGCGCGGCCAGGGAGAAAATGATGCGAACCGTCAGCGATTTGATATCGCTCGAAGGCCGGGTTGCTCTGATCACCGGCGGCGGTGGACATATCGGCGCCGCGATCGCCACCGCCTATGCAGAGCTCAAGGCAAAGGTGGTCGTGCTCGATCGTGACGGCGCCGCAGCAAGAAATGTTGCCGATCGCGTCAAGGGGGTCGCCCTGACCGTGGATCTTGCCGACGACGACGCCGTCCGGGCCATCCCCGACAGCGTTGTGGCTGCTTGTGGGCGCCTCGATATCGTCGTCAACAATGCAGCGTTTGTCGGCACGGATGCGCTGCAAGGTTGGACAACGCCGATCGAGCAGCAGAGTCTCGACACTTGGCGCAAAGCGCTCGATGTCAACTTGACGGCACCCTTCGCCTTGATCCAAGCCGCAATTCCAGCCCTTCGCGCTTCAGGTCGCGCGAGTATCATCAACGTCGGATCGATTTATGGTCTGGTCGGACCCGATTGGCGTCTCTACGAGAACCAATCGTTTGGACCGCCGGCCGCCTATGCCGCCTCCAAGGGTGGGCTGTTGCAAATGACGCGCTGGCTGGCAACGACGCTCGCGCCGACGATCCGAGTCAACGCGATCGTGCCTGGCGGTGTCGAGCGCAAAACGCCGCCCACGTTCAAACAGCGCTACGTCGCCAAGGTACCGCTCGCGCGCATGGCAACCGAAGAGGACATGATCGGCGCCGCGGCGTACCTGGCCTCTGATCTGTCGGCTTACGTCACCGGCCAGTGCCTGGCGGTCGACGGAGGCTGGACGGCATGGTGACGGGCCATCACTGACCATGCACGGATTCACCGAGAATTTAATCGCGACCAACGCCACCATTTCCGACGCACTCCGCGTGATCGATAGCGCGGCGATCCCGATCGCGCTCGTGCACCGCGATGGCCGACTGGTTGGCACGGTCACTGACGGCGACGTCAGGCGCGGTCTTCTGCGCGGCGTAACGCCGGCAGATCACGTCGCGCAGGTCATGAACGCTCGGCCGGTCACCGCCCCGGAGAATATTTCCGCCGCAGACGCCTCCCGCATCATGCGTCAGCGCTCGATCCTGCAATTGCCGCTGATCGATCGTGACGGCAGGATCGTTGGATTGAAATCGATCGCCGCAGACGACAATGTCGCCAATGCTGCAGACACGACCGTAGTGATCATGGCCGGTGGACGCGGCACAAGGCTTCGACCGATCACGGAAGACATTCCGAAACCGATGGTCGAAGTGGGAGGGCGTCCCATTCTCGATATCATCGTCGAGCGTTTCGTCTCGCAGAATTTCAAGCAGATTTTCTTGTCCGTCAATTACAAGCGCGAAATCATTGAGGCTTACTTCGGCGACGGCGCGCGGTTCGGTGCTCACATCAATTATCTGCGCGAGGACCGACCGTTGGGAACAGCGGGCGCGCTTGGATTGCTGCCGCGAGATATCAAGGGCCCCCTCGTTGTCATGAATGGCGATCTCCTCGCCCGGGTGAATTTCCATCACCTGCTCAAATTTCATCAGGAGCAGGCCGCGTCTGCGACCATGGGCGTGTTCGAATACAAACACACGGTTCCCTACGGCGTTGTCCAATTTGAAGATCAGTTCTTCCATGGCATCGTCGAAAAGCCGGTTCACCGCTATTTCGTTAACGCCGGGATATACGTGCTCGATCCGTCCGCGCGCGATCTGATACCGGGCGGGCGGGCCGATATGCCGGCGTTGTTCGAGCGAATCAAGGCGGCGGGGCAGAAACCGGCCGTGTTTCCGCTGCGCGAATATTGGATCGATGTTGGCCGGATCGAGGACCTGCACCAGGCCCGCGATGACTTCGAAGGTGCGTTTCCCGAAAATTGACCCGCGTGGCGCCGTGCGCCCGCCTCGGGTATGATTTGAACCATGGAAACCTGGTTCAAGACCCTGCGTCAGCCCCGAAATTTTGCCGTCTTCGCCCACGACGTGGCGATGGCGTTTCTGGCGCTTCTGGTGGCGTTTGTGCTGCGCCTCGGCGCCGCGGCGTTCGACAACGAAGAGATGGCGCTCGAAGCCGCTGCCGTCTTCGCGGCTGTTGCGGCCCTGGTCTACCTCGTGACCGGCATTTACCGCCATGTCTGGGAATACGTCTCGACCAAAGACGCATTGAATATTCTTAAGACTGCGACCTTGACGGTCTTGGTGTTCGTGCCGGTTTGGTTCATTGCGACGCGGCTGGCAACGTTTCCGCGTCTGGTCCCGATCATCGCCTGGTTTGTCCTGGTGTTGTTTCTGGCCGGGCCGCGACTGATCGTGCGCCTGATCAAGGACCGGCAATTGCTGGTTCGCTTGGGAGCCCGCCTGCAGGGAACACCGATTCTTCTGATCGGCGCTGGGCCCGAGGCCGAGCAGTTTCTCCGTGCGATGAACCGGGTACCGTCCCAGGCGTTCCGCGTCCTCGGCATGGTCACCGCCAACGCGGCCCGCGTGGGTCAGGTGATTCAGGGTGTCGAGGTTCTGGGCCGCGATCGCGACCTGTCGGCAATAATCGCCAAACTGAAAGCCCGTGGCACTGCGCCCGAGCGAATCGTCGTGGTTCGCGCTGGCATTGCGGGCGATGCGCTGCGGCGAATCTTTGACATCGCGACTCTTGCCGGCTGCTCGCTGGGACGGGTCGTGGCGCCCACTGACTTGCAGACGATCGACAGTGCGTTGGAGTCGCGACCGCTCGCGCTCGAAGACCTGCTCAGCCGTCCCCAGGCAAAGCTCGAACGGGCGGCCATCGAGCGCTTGATCAAGGGGCGCCGCGTTCTTGTGACGGGGGCGGGGGGATCGATCGGCGCCGAACTGGTGCGCCAGATCGCCGCACTGTCGCCGGCGGCGCTGACTTTGGTCGATCATGGCGAATTCAATCTCTATTCGATCGACTACGAAATTCGCGAGATCAATCGCGGGTTCGCGCTCACCAGCATGCTTGCCGACGTCCGCGACGCGGCACGGATCGCGGAAGTCTTTGCCGCAGCCAAGCCGGAACTGGTGTTCCACGCCGCAGCGCTCAAGCATGTGCCGCTGGTTGAAGCGAATCCGCTTGAAGGCCTTCTGACAAACGCCGTCGGCACGCGCCTGGTCGCCGACGCCTGTGTCGCGGCCGGTGTCGCGGTGATGGTTCTGGTCTCTACCGACAAAGCCGTAAATCCCGCCGGCGTAATGGGCGCCGCCAAGCGCGCCGCTGAAGCTTATTGCCAGTCACTCGATCTCAAACGCGCGGGACCACGTTTCATTACGGTGCGCTTTGGCAATGTGTTGGGTTCCGCAGGGTCGGTTGTGCCCTTGTTCCAGAAACAACTCGAGACCGGAGTTCCCCTTACCGTCACCCACCCCGAGATCGAGCGCTATTTCATGACCGCGCGCGAGGCGGTCGAGCTGGTACTGCAGGCAAGTGCTCTCGGACCGCTGCGCAGCGACGAGGGCGGCATCTACGTGCTCGACATGGGTGCGCCGATCAAAATCCTCGATTTGGCGCGGCAAATGATTCGCCTCGCCGGCAAGACGCCCGACATCGATGTCGAAATCAAATTTACCGGACTTCGCCCGGGCGAAAAGTTGAGCGAGGAGCTGTTCCATGGCGACGAGCCGCCGGTCGCGACCGACATGCCGGGCATTCTGATCGCCCGGCCACGGGTCGCCGACCACGGCATCGTCGCCAGCAAGATGACGGCCCTGACTGATGCGTGCCGCAAACGCGACCCGATGGCGGCGATGGCCTTGATCGGCGAGCTCGTGCCCGAGATGCGGCGCGACTCCTATCCGGGCGGCAAGCCACAGCTCAAGATCGTCAAGTAAATCCGCCGCTTTCCGGATGATTCCTTTCGTGTCGCCCGCGTGCTAAAGCCCGCGCGCCGTTCGCCGAAAATTATCCACAGGAAGCCCTCATGCCTGCCGTCCGCCGCGCGTTGTTTTCGGTTTCCGACAAAACCGGACTGATCGAGTTTGGGACATTTCTGGCGGGGCAGGGCGTTGAGTTGATTTCGACCGGCGGCACGGCGGCGGCACTCAAGGCGGCAGGGCTCGCCGTCAAAGAAGTCGCGGAGCTGACCGGTTTTCCCGAGATGCTCGACGGCCGGGTCAAGACCCTTCATCCCAAAGTCCACGGCGGTATTCTCGGCATTCGCGGCAACGCCGAGCACGAGAAAGCCATGGCCGCGCACGGAATCCAGCCCATCGATCTGGTGGTGGTCAACCTTTACCCGTTCGAGAAGACGGTTGCCGCCAAGGCCGACTTCGACACCTGCATCGAGAATATTGACATCGGCGGGCCGGCGCTGATCCGCGCCGCCGCCAAGAATCATTCCGGTGTTGCCGTCGTGGTCGATCCCGAGGACTACGCGGCGGTGATCGCCGATATGTCGGCCAACAAGGGCGCGGTCGGTAATGACCTCCGTCGCCGATTGGCAGCTCGTGCCTACGCGCGCACCTCGACCTATGACAGCGCCATCTCGGGCTGGTTCGCGGGCGAACTCAAGGACGAATATCCGCGCTGGCTGACCTTTGGCGGACGGTTGAAGCAGACTCTTCGTTATGGCGAGAACCCGCATCAAACTGCAGCGCTGTATATTACCGGCGCGGCGCGGCCGGGCGTCGCCTCGGCCGTCCAGGTCCAGGGCAAGGAGCTCAGCTACAACAACATCAACGACACCGATGCGGCCTATGAGCTAGTGTCCGAGTTCGATCGGCCGGCCTGCGCCATCATCAAGCATGCCAACCCCTGCGGCGTCGCGCTTGGGGCAAGCTGTCTTGATGCCTACACCAAGGCTCTCGTCTGCGATCCGGTCTCGGCCTTCGGCGGTATCATCGCCCTTAACCGTGGCATCGATGGCCCGACCGCCGCCAAGATCACCGAGCTGTTCACCGAGGTGGTGATCGCACCCGCCGCCGACGAAGCGGCCAAGGCGTTGTTCGCCAAGAAAAAGAATCTGCGCCTGTTGCTCACGGGCACCATGCCGGCGCCGCACGATTCTGGCCGCGCCATTCGTAATGTCGCCGGCGGATATCTCGTGCAGAGCCGCGACAACGGCCACGTTAGCGAGTCCAATCTCAAGGTCGTCACTAGACGCCAACCCAGCGCTCGCGAAATCGCCGACCTGCTGTTCGCGTTCACGGTCTGCAAACACGTCAAGTCGAATGCCATTGTCTATGTGAAGGATGGCGCTACCGTCGGCATCGGCGCAGGCCAGATGAGCCGGATCGACTCGGCCAAGATCGCGCATTCGAAATCGAAAGAGGCGGCCGAGGCCGCGGGGCTCAAGGGCGCGTTGACCGAAGGTTCGGTCGCGGCGTCCGATGCGTTCTTCCCGTTTCCTGATGGCCTGCTCGCGACCGTCGCCGCCGGCGCCACCGCCGTGATCCAGCCGGGAGGCTCGATCCGCGACGACGACGTGATCAAGGCGGCGGACGAGAAAAATCTCGCCATGGTGCTAACTGGAATGCGGCACTTCCGGCACTGAATCCCGGACGCTGCGCAGCAGCCACAGCCCGACAGCGAAGAACACCATCAAGGTCGCAAGGCCCCAGCGCTGCGAGCCGGTCGCGAGCGTGATCCAGCCAACTGTCAGTGGCCCCAGGAACGAGATCGCCTTGCCGGTCACGGCGAACAGGCCGAACATCTCGTTGCGTTGTGAAACCGGGGCGAGGCGCGCCATCAAAGTGCGGCTCGATGCCTGAACCGGGCCGAAGAACGTGCTGAGCGCCAATGTCGAGATCCAGAATGTCGTGCGGTCCGGCGCCAGCAGAACCACCGTGCCAAGAATCATGATCGCGACCAGACTAAAGACAACTGTGCGGCGCGATCCGATTTTGTCGTCAAGCCAGCCGAAGCCGGCAGCGCCAAGGCCGGCGGTGACATTGAGCGCGATGCCGAGCTGAATCACTTCGGCAATCGTCATCCCAAACGTGCCGGCGGCGTAGATGCCCCCGAAAGCAAACAGCGTGTTGATGCCGTCGTTGTAGATCATGCGCGCGATCAGAAAGCGCATCAGATTGGGCTGCGCGCGCGCGGTCTTGAGCGTTCGCCACAGGGCCGCCAGGCCTTGGCCCGCCGCGACGCTCCACAGCAGCCCGCGGCCAGCATCGTCGGGGACCCAGAGGAACAAAGGAATCGCGAAGACCGCCACCCAGACGGCGACGAGGAGCGACGTCGCCCGCACCGGCTCGGCCACCGCCGCATCGAGCCCAAACGGCGGCGGGTCGGCCTGGACAAAGCCGAACAGCGCGACCACCAGGCACAGCAACCCGCCGAGATATCCAACACCCCAGGCCCAGCCGGAGACACGACCCAGCGCCGCCGTGCCCGCGACCCGCGGCAGCATGGCGTTGTAGAAAACCTGTGCCACTTCGAAGCCGACGTTGGCGATCACGACCATGACCAAGGCGAACAGCGCCGCTGAAGGATCGGGTGTCACGCCCCAAAGCGCTGCCGTGGCGAACACCGTGGCGAGGGCAAAGGCCAAAATCCAAGGTTTGCGTGGACCGGTCTGATCTGCGATCGCGCCGAAAATCGGGCTCGCGAGCGCGATCAGGATCGCCGACATCGCCTGTGCGGTTCCCCACCAGGCAGTGCCGGTTTCGGGATTTGGCGCGACGGCCTGGGCAAAATACGTGGCGAACACAAACGTCACGACGACGGTGACATAGCCCGAATTGGCGAAGTCATAGAGACACCAGGCGGCGATCGCCCGGTTGCCGGCGCCAATCTTGTCAGCACCAATCCTTTCGGCGCTGGTCATTGGGCAAGCTTTCCCGTGATGGCCAGCGCGAGGCGTTGTACGGCGGTCGCCTCTGTCACTGTCGCGCCAACGCCACGCTGTCCTGCGATGGCCATCATGAAATCGACGATCTCGGCCTCAAGTTGGTCCTGATTCTGGGTGGGCATCGTGGGCGCGGGTGTCAGGCAGCGTTCAACGAAGTTGAGATGGTGCGCGGTTCCGTCGGCGACAATCACCATCGATCGCGCCGAGGCCTGACAGGCCCGATTAACCGCGAAGGTCGCCGTGGAGCCATCGGAAAATCTGATCTCGGCTTCGCGCTGTTCGCGGCCAATGCGGCGGGCCGCGACGCAGTCTGCCGAGAGGCCTTTCAAGATCAAAGCGAGATCGAGGTCATGAACCATCAGGTCGTCGATCACATCAAGCGCGACCGGCCGGCTCGGCGCGTTCAGGCGGTATGCGGTGATGGCCGTGACCGATTGGCGTGCCAGACCGACAAAGGCCCGAAACGCCGGATTGAATCGCTCGATGTATCCGATTCTGACGATGCCCGGCCCGGCGGCGCCCAAGCTTTCGCAATCCGAGAGCGTGAGCGCGATCGGCTTTTCGATCAGGCAATGGATGCCGGCCTTGATCAGCGGCAGGGCGACGGCGGCGTGGGTGTGGGCCGGCGTCGCGACGACAACGGCATCGACGTGACCGAGGAGTGACTCGGGCGTCATGGCAGCGCAGCCAAGTTCGGATGCCACACCGGCCGCTCGTTCGGAATGAATATCGGTCACACCCACCAGCGTCGCTTCAGAGAGACGCGTCAGAGCGCGAGCGTGGTTGAGGCCCATGGGGCCGCAACCGATCACCGCAAATCGAATCGGGGTGGCGCTCACGCGATCGCGCGGCGCACGGCCGCGGCGACACGGGCCTGGTCGTCGGGCGTCAGATACGGATGCATCGGCAGGCTGATGGCCTCATTCGCAAGCTGCATCGTCACGGCAAGCCCGCCGTCGGCCCTGGGGCAATGACGATAGGGCCCGTGCGCATGGACCGGCACGGGATAAAAGAGCGACGACGATATGCCGTTTGCCTTGAGTTCGACCGCGATGCGATCGCGGTGGGGCGAAAGCACCGTATACTGCGCCCAGACCGAAGTTGCCCCGGCGGCAAGGCGCGGAATGTCCACCGATCCGCCGAGCAGATTGGCGTAGCGATCGGCGATGGTTTGGCGGGCACGACATTCGTCGTCGAAAATCGCGAGCTTTTCGAGCAGCACCGCCGCCTGGATGGTGTCGAGCCGCGCGGTCAACCCAACCCGCACGATGTCATCGCGATGTTTGCCTTGGCCGTGGCTGCGAATTTGCCTGAGGCGGGTCGCGAGTTCGGCGTCGGGGGTGAACAAGGCGCCGCCGTCGCCGTAACAGCCGAGGGGCTTCGAAGGATAGAAACTGGTCGCCGTCAGGGGTGCGAGCGCGCCGACCTTGCGGCCCTTGTACGACGCGCCGCAGCTTTGCGCGGCATCGGCGAAAAGTACCACGCCCTCGTGACGGCCAACATCGGCGAGTGAATCGTAGTCGGCCGGTTGACCGAACAGATCGACCGGGATCGCAGCGCGCGGGCGCAAGCCCGCCGCACGCGCTGCTTTGAGGCCGGCCGCAAGCGCCGTGGCGGTCATGTTGAACGTGGCGCGATCGACATCGACGAAGACCGGCGTTGCGCCGACGAGAACAACGGCTTCGGCCGTGGCCGTGAAGGTGAACGAGGGAACGATTACGGCATCGCCCGGCCCGACACCGAGCGCCATCAATCCCATCATCAGTGCGTCGGTGCCGCTGGCACAGGCGATCACGTGGTCGACGCCGCACGCTGTCGCGAGACGACGTTCCAACTCCGTCACTTCGGGCCCGTTGATGAAAGCGCCGTGGGCCAGCACGCGACTGATCGCCAGCTCAACCTGCCGGCCGATCCGCGCCCGTTGGGCGGCAAGATCGACCATGGCGATCGGTTTGGTTTGGGTCAGATCGGCCACCGGGGCGGTATCGGGCATGATCAATCCTGGGCTCAGGTCGGCAGTAAAATCAGTGGCTTGCGCCGATGTGACGATGTCGCGAAACTAGCCTTTGCCTTCCACAGTGGCAACGGAGCCAAGCCCTGAGCCGCCGGACCGTGGCCGGGAATGACCATGCAGGAACCCTCCAAAACCAGCGAGTCGCAGGGCCATGCCCGCTCGGGAACGGCAACGCGCCTGATGCGCGAGGCGGTGGTGCCCTATGCCGGGCAGTTCGCGCTGGCCGGCATCTGC
>VGEM01000065.1 GCA_016869315.1 Alphaproteobacteria bacterium
GAAGCGCGATCAACCCAGCCGGCGGCGGCGCGTCGATGTGATCGCCCATCACATGAAATCGCCCGGCCGTGATCGGCGGAAACGCCTGATAGCTTTCCGCGAGCCAGTTCCGGTTCGGGACCGGCGCAATCTCAATCTCGGGCTCAGCGATGCCGGCCGCAGCTGCCGCGACGGCGACCCGGGCGACGAGTGAACCCCGTGGTGGTTTGTCCGTAAACAGCGCTTCAACCGCCCAGATCGGCCGAGGTTTGGCCCATTCGTCGATTTCGAAGGAACTGACCGACAGGGCCCCCGCCTCAAGCGCGACCTCGAAAGACGCCGAGACATCATCTGTAACGGTCACGCGCGCGGCCCACAACGTGCCGGGTGGAGACAAGTGTCGCGTCATGCGTGCTGAACAAAACTGTCGAGCACTTTCTTGCGGCCCGACTTCTCGAACTCGATCTCGAGCTTGTCATCGTCGACGGCCTTAATCGTGCCGTAGCCAAACTTCTGGTGAAACACCCGGCCACCCCGCGCGAAACCGCCGGCCGATTTCCGCGATTCGACTTGCCAGTCTCCGACGTCGTCCTCCAGGGCCTGCGTTGGCCGGCGCGTCTTGTCGCGCCACCACGGCTGCTTCCAGGTTTCGCCGAACTCAGCGCCGCTGCTTGCCGCCGTTGCCCCATAGAGACCGAGATCGGAATTTTTTTGGACGGCTTCTGCCGGAAGCTCGTCGATGAATCGCGACGGCATCGCGGCCTGCCATTGGTTAAAGATACGGCGGTTTGCCGCAAAAGAAATCGACGCACGCTTGCGCGCACGGGTCAGGCCAACGTAGGCGAGGCGACGCTCCTCTTCCAAGGACTTCTCGCCGCCCTCGTCGAGCGCACGGCGATTGGGGAAGATTTCCTCTTCCCACCCCGGCAGAAACACCGAATCGAACTCCAGTCCTTTCGCGCCATGGAGCGTCATCAGAACCACGCCGTCCTTGGCCGCGTCGGCGTCGTTGTCCATCACCAGACTGACGTGCTCGAGAAACGCCGGCAGGCTTGGAAATTCGGCCAGGGAGCCAACAAATTCGCGGAGATTCTCGATGCGGCCCGGCGCTTCGGGTGTCTTGTCGGCGCGCCACATGTCGAGATATCCCGATTCGTTGAGCACGGCCGCGGCAATGTCACCGGGCGGCGTTGTGTCTTTCATCGCTCGCCAACGGGCAAAGTCTTCGATCAAAGACCGAAACGTCGTGCGGACCTGGGCTCGGAACTCGTCGGTTTCCGTCATTCGCGCGGCCGCTTCGAACATGGGGATCGACTGAGCACGCGCCAGCACGTGGATTTTCTGCACGGTCGATTCGCCAATGCCGCGCTTAGGTTTGTTGACGATTCGCTCGAACGCAAGATCATCGGCCGGTTGCTGAATGAGGCGCAAGTAGGCGATGGCATCGCGAATTTCCAGGCGCTCATAGAAGCGCGGCCCGCCAATCACTCGGTACGGCACACCGGTTTGAATCAGCCGCTCTTCCAATGCCAGCATCTGAAAACCGGCGCGGACCAGGATTGCGATGTTCGACAACTTGTCGCCGGCCCGTTGCCGTGCTTCGATCTCATCGACCACCCAGCGCGCTTCCTCGTCCCCATCCCACACGCCGCGTACTACGATAGGCGCGGCATCGTCGGACGTGCCGATCCCTGGCGCGACGCGCAATGTTTTTCCAAGCCGGTCGCGATTGTGGGCGATCAGATGCGATGCCGCCTTGAGAATGACCGACGTCGAGCGGTAGTTGCTTTCAAGGCGAATCACCTTGGCGTTCGGGAAGTCCTTCTCGAACTTGAGAATGTTGCCGACCTCGGCGCCGCGCCAGGAGTAGATCGACTGGTCGTCGTCGCCGACACAACACAAATTCTTGTGCTTCTGCGACAGCAAGCGAAGCCACAGATACTGCGCGATGTTGGTGTCCTGATATTCGTCGACCAGGATGTAGCGGAACTGGTCCTGATAGTCGGACAAGACTTCTGCCTTCGACTGGAACAACGACACGCAGTGAAGCAGAAGATCGCCAAAGTCGACGGCATTCAATGACTTAAGCCGCTCCTGATAAGCGGTGAATAGCGCGACGGCGCGACCGCCGGCGAAATCGCTGCCGCCTTCGCGTTTTGCGCCGTCGGGCCCCAAGCCCCGATCTTTCCAGCGCTGAATGATGCCCATCAACGCCTGCGGCACCCATTTCTTCTGATCGATGTTGTCAGCGTCCATGACTTGCTTGAGCAGCCGAAGCTGATCGTCCGCATCGAGGATGGTGAAGTTGGACTGAAGCCCGACCAATTCGCCATGCCGCCGCAGAATCCGCACGCAGAGCGAATGGAAGGTGCCAAGCCAAACCGACTCTGCGACAGGCCCAACCAGCGCCGCGACGCGTTCGCGCATTTCGCGGGCGGCGCGGTTGGTGAAAGTCACGGCCAGAATCTGCCACGGCTTCGCGCGCCGATGAGCGAGGATGTATCCCAGCCGACTGGTGAGCACGCGGGTCTTGCCGGTGCCGGCGCCGGACAAGACAAGCAAGGGCCCTTCGGTGGTCTCGACCGCCTCGCGCTGTTCGGGGTTCAGCCCGTCGAGCCAGGGTAATCGCGGTGCCGGTGCGGCTGTCGGCGCAGGAGCGACGTCGCCTTCGGTCAGTTCAAAGGGATCGGACATCCGGCTTTATAGGCCGGTCGTCGCAGACAAAACAATCGAGCGTTATCGTTTTGGCAAATCCGCTTGCGAACACACCCGATTTCGCCCGGTCTGCTTGGCGAGATAAAGCGCGGTATCGGCGCGCGCGATCAGGTCGTCGATTTTCTCGCCAATCGCGAATTCGGCGACGCCGACCGATACCGTGATCCGGCCCAGGTTTTGCCAGTTGTCGCGATTCTGCATCTCGCGCGCGCAAACAGCGGCGCGAATCTTGTCGGCGGCCGCGACCGCGTTCGTCAGTCGGGTCGCCGGAAACAGCACGGCAAATTCCTCGCCCCCGTAACGCGCCACAAAATCCTGATCGCGAACACTGCGCGCGAGTGTCTTGGCGACGGTCTTGATGACGCGATCGCCGACCAAGTGGCCATAGGTATCGTTGAATTTCTTGAAGTGGTCGATATCGGTGAGCAGCAGGCACAAATGGCCCGACTTCGCCCGCATGGCGCTGGTTAGCTCGTCGATCCGCTTATTGAATGCCTTGCGGTTCGCGACCCCGGTCAAGCCGTCGGTGTAGGCCTCCTGCCGGATGGTATCGAGGTCGTTCTTGAGCGACGCGATGTCCTGGGACGCGCCGGCCAACTCCGAGGACAGCTTGGTGTTCAGCGCCGCCATTTTTTCGGCTTCGGACGCCATGGCGGTGATAGCGGCCTCAATGCGCGGGTCGGCGACAACCGTGATTTCAGATTTGAATTTGGTCAGCGCCTGGCCGAATGCGTCACCGCTCTTCCCGGCCGCCGCGACCAGACCCATCACGGCATTCAAAGTCTTGGCCAGGCGATCGTTGGCATCGTCGAGCTTTTGACGGGAGGCGCTGTCAGCGACGGCAGCGAGCGCATCGGCGATGTATTTGGCGAAAATTTGCTCGTTGATGGCGGGCGAGATCGGCTTTCGCGCCTTGAGATAGACATCGAGCTCCGCCTTGAGGTCGAGACGCTCGCCGGCGGAATAAGTGTACCAGACCGCATAATTGAGCGGTTCGGGTTTCAGGCCCAGGGTATGCATCAACCTGATCGCAGCATCTGCCGCTTGTTGCTCGCCCGGAAACGCCGGCTGCTGCCCATTGGCCATGTTCATCTGTCCCCCGCCGCCGAAGTAATCGGCGAGCCGGGTCGCGTCAAAGGAAGATTCGACTGCGATTTTGAGGCGAAACGACTCTACGCGGCGGCGGACGGCGGGCGCACGCCCAGAATATGGCAGATCGCATACGTCAGGTCGGCCCGGTTGAGCGTGTAGAAGTGGAACTCGGTGACGCCATCGGCCACCAGTGCATTGACCTGCTCGGCCACCACCGTGGCAGCGACCATCTTTCGCGTCTCGGGGTCGTCGTCGAGCCCGGCAAAACGATCGTACATCCAAGGCGGCACCGAGATTCCTGACTTGGTCGCGATCCTCACGGCGCTGGCAAAATTCGAAACCGGCAATATGCCGGGCACGATCGGCACTTTGATGCCGGCAGCGGCGACTCGCTCGATAAATCGCCGATAAAGATCGACATCGAAAAAGAAATTGGTGATGGCGCGGTTGGCGCCGGCGTCGATCTTGCGCTTCAGATTGTCGATATCGGCCGCTGGTGATGGGGCATCAGGGTGCGGCTCAGGGTATGCGGCAACGCTAATGTCGAAATCGGCGATTTTCTTGAGCCCGGTGACAAGATCGACAGCATACGCATAACCACCGGGATGAGGCTCATAGCGGGTGACGCCATCGGGGGGGTCTCCGCGGAGCGCGACCAGATGACGTATCCCGGAATTCCAATAATGGCGGGCGACAGCGTCGACTTCCTCGCGCGATGCCGCAACGCACGTAAGATGCGCCGCCGCCGCCAGACCGGTCTCTTTCTGGATCCGAACAACGGTGTCGTGCGTGCGTTCGCGGGTCGATCCGCCCGCGCCATAGGTCACCGACACAAACCGCGGCTTAAGCGGCGCCAGTCGTTCAATGGCCGCCCACAGCTGTTCCTGGGCCTTATCGGTCTTGGGCGGAAAAAACTCGAATGACACCTGGATCGGCAACCGGCCAGAAGATGTTGTCGTTGGTGTCATGAAAAAGTGGCTTTCAAGAGGGGCGGCGGGTCATTCCCACGGGCATGAAAAATGATCAAACTAAATTGCGGAAAGAATGCACTGTTGCAGCGCCGCAACGGAGCCACCTACAACATATTGTGGCCTCTGTCATGACGCATTCGTGTATAGTGTTTCCGGGGTTAGCATGGTAGCCACGAGCTAAATCCGGGCATCCGGTGAGGGCCGGGACCAGCGTTGAAGGTTTCGAGATCGTGTGCGTTGAGCTTCTAAGAGAATTGCAGCGGGCCAAGCGGCTGATGATCGCCGTAGTGTGCGCGTCCATTGTGGCTGGGTGTGCGAGCAAGCCGCCGAAAAGCGAACCCGACGCGCGCGCTGTTTTCAAGGAAAACAACGATCGGCTGGAGCCGTTCAATCGCGCCATGTTCGGCGTCGATCAGGCACTTGATGCCGTCATCATTCGTCCGATCTCTTGGACTTATCGCGAAGTGGTGCCGGCGCCGGCACGCCGCGGAGTCACGAACTTCCTTCGAAACCTCCGAACGCCGATCACCTTTGCCAACGACCTGCTCCAGGGCGAGGTAAAACGCGCCGGCTTCACGCTTGGCCGTTTCCTCATCAACACCACCGCCGGTATCGGCGGACTGTCAGATGTCGCGGCCGACCGCGGACTGCCCTACCACTATGAAGACTTTGGCCAGACGCTGGCCGTTTGGGGCGTCAAGGAACAAACCTATCTGTACGTGCCGATCTTGGGCCCGACAGGCATCCGCGATGGCTTCGGCCTCGCGGTTGACAACTTCGGATTCGATCCCGTGACCTGGTACACCTACGCGGATAATCCGCAGTGGGTAAACTGGGCCTACTTCGGCGCCCTGCTGGTCGACCTCAAGTCCGGAACAATGGAAGCGACCGACGAACTCAAGAAGTCGTCGATCGATTATTACGCGGCGTTGCGGTCGGCTTACCAGCAGAATCGTGCAAAAGAGATTCGCAACGGCGCCCCGCCACCGATCGAAGAAATCGATGGCGAAGACCCTTTTGCCAAGAATTCTGATCCGTCACAGACAGCGACGAGCACAGTCCAATGATCCACCGGCGATCAGCCATCGGCACCGCTGCGGCGGCGCTCTTTGTCGGTCGCGCCATGGCGCAAACCGGCGATACGCCGACCGTCGCGATTCAGAAATTTGCGGCAGCCGGAATCACCGACATTCTGTCGGCGAAGATTACACAGCGCGAAAAGACGACGCGTTTCCGCGGCCTGTTCAAGACGTTCTTCGATATCCCCGCCATCGGCCGTTTCGTCCTGGGCCGGTTTGCCCGCGCCACCTCGGCCGACGACATGGCCAAATTCCAGGCGCTGTTCGAGGACGTGGTGGTCTACACGTGGACGCGGCGCTTCGGCGAGTATGACGGGCAGACCCTGTCGGTGAGAGATTCGGTGCCGGATGGCGACGAAGGCGCCATCGTCAATTCGGCGATTGTCGGAAAGGACGGGCAATCGCTTGCCGTTGCCTGGCGCACGCGCAAGCGTGCCACCGGACATCAAATCGTCGACGTCATCATCGAAGGCGTCAGCATGGCCATCACCTATCGCAACGAATACGCGACGGTGATTCAGCAGAATGGCGGCATGTCGGGCTTGCTCGCCCAACTGAAGAAGCAGGTCGACGAGCTGGCGGCGAAGCTGGATTCGTAGATTGCCTTTAGGCGCCGCCCGCGCCGCGAACGTCGACACCCTCAATCGTCGCATCGCCCGCCAGCACGGCGACGTATTGCGCCAGGGCGCGTCGCCGAACAGTTTCACGCAAGTAAGTGGCAATGCGTTCGCGCACTGCCTCAAACGATAACGCCTCGCCCCGCTCCCGGCGGGCAAGTCGATTCAACAGGCTGCGTGCAAAGGTGGGTCAATACGTCACGCGCTTCGCTGCGCGCTCGGTCGCGCGCCGTAGCATCGCTTGGATGCGCGACGGAGACAATGTGCGACGGCTCAATCTTCCCTAACAAAAATAGGGTCCGTGCCCGGTTAGGGCATGCGACGGAGCGACATCGGCTGTTGAACGGCAGCTCTAAACGCGGGATGTCAGTTAAGCCTTCAGAGTCTTCATCCCCAGCAGCCGTCCCAGCGCCAGTGCTGGCGTAACACTCATGCCGCCGCAGACAGAATTGCCCATCAGCTGGCCCATGCCAAGAATTTCGCCCGCGGCATAGAGACCTTTGATCGGCGTGCTGTCCTGTTTGATCACTTGCAAGTCGCCGTTGACGGCGACGCCGGCGTAGCTGGTGAGCCCCCAGCTATGAATCTCGACGGCGTAATAAGGCGCCTTGTTGATGGGCAGCGGCATAAACTGACGACCCAGCGCATCACCGGCCTTTGACGCTTGCGCTTTATTGTAAGCCGCAACCGTCTCCGCCAAGCCCTTGGCATCGAGACCCGCTTTCTTGGCGAGATCTTCCAAAGTCGCGGCAGTGTAGAAATACGGTACGTCGCCTGTCTTAAACGCCTCAGCCGTGTCTTCCGGCGTCCATGGCCCGGTGACACCGCCACCAATCAGGCGTGGCGCCTTGGCCATAATTTCGGCATCGAACACCATCCAGCATCGCTCGTTGGGCTGCTTGCCCAATGACTGCTCATAGGCATCGTGGCTGAGGATGTCCTCACGCAGGAACCGTTTGCCGCCCGCATCGACGATGATTTCCCACGGTGGTCGATCACCCGGAAAATGCCGCGCCATGGCGCGCGGTTGGGTGGGACGATCGACGTCGGCAAGAATCGCGCCGAACAGCGGCGTGTGATGTTGGCCGCCACGGACATAACCTCCAGCCGCGATCGCCATGGTGTAGCCGGCGCCCATACTGAACGGATAGGTCATGTTGGTATGAATTGGCGCGTTCTCGAGTTTCTGGAACATCTCGGGATTGAACGTGTACCCACCCGACGTCAACACGACGTTCGAGCCTATGACGCGCTTCGCTTGGCGCTTCTCGTCTTCAACGGCAATGCCAGTCACGGCGCCGCCCCCATCCCGTATCAACTCTTTGGCTTCGGTCTGAAGCATCAACGTAACCTTGCCCGAGTCGACATGCGGCTGCAGGTTGGTTTCAAGAATTTTCAAAATCGCCCGACCGCCGTCCTTGGACCAAGCATAGCGCTCGCGCGAATATGGATCGTGGGTTGTGCCGGTCACCGGATGCTTCGGATCGACCGTCAGGCCGTTGTCCATCAGCCAGTCGAATGTCGGCGCGGCGTTTTCCGTGGCGAGCTTCAGCAGCACCGGATCGGCGGTGCCCTTCGAGATCCTCATCACATCGTCGTAATGAATCTGAGGCGTGTCATCGATGCCCTTCGACTTCTGCAACTTGGTGCCGGCCGCCGACATCTGGCCGCTCGACAGATGCAAAGTGCCGCCAATGACGCCGGAGGCCTCGATGATCGCCACCTTCAATCCGCGCGCGGCGGCGAAGATTGCGGTGGGCAAGCCGGCATTGCCGGCGCCGACAACAATGACGTCATAAGCCCCATCGTCAGCTGCACGTGCCGAAGTGCCAATCAGCGTCGCCGCGGCAGCGCCCTTGAGCAGGTTGCGTTTTGAGGTCGAGGTCATGGCCAATCTCCGATGATGAATTCAGGCCAGAGATTGCCCTGAGTCGCCAAAAGAAAACAGGCCCCGGAATGACCCGGGGCCTGTTGAGCGTTAGGCAAAAAGTCGAGTTCAGGCTTTGTAGAAATTGCGCGCGCCAAAGCCCGGCATCATCGACTTGGAGTCTTTAAACTGGGTGAAACCGCCCTTGGCGATTTCCTCGGTGAAGTTGATCGAATGATACGACAGGCTCCACACTTCGTTGTTCCATCGGTGATCCCACCAGCGGGCATGAAGTGACGCCGCCGGGCCTGTGAGGCCGCCGCTTTGGAAATCGAGCGGCGTGTAGACGCCACCAGGCCGCGTCACGCGATAGGCTTCCTTGATCACTTCGCGGGTCTTTTCCGCCGGCAACTCGTGGTGAACGATGTAGCTCGTCACGATATCGAAGTAGTTGTCTGGGAACTTGGTGTCTTCCGCCAGCGCCTGGCGGAAATTGACGCCAATGCCAATGTCGTTGGCGCGGAGGTGCGAATAACGGACCATCGGGCCACCAACGTCGACGCCCCACACTTCGGCGTCGGGGAACCGTTCCTTCAGGGCGACGGTCATCTGACCAATGCCGCAACCCATATCGAGGATGCGTTTCACCTTGCCGTCGGACGGCGTCATCATGTTGCCGGCGACGCGCTTCTGGATCTGATCCTGTTCGTTGTGGCCGATTACGGCGATGTAAAAGCTGTTGGTGCCGTAGTGATAGATGTGACCCGCAAACGGATCGCCGACGTAACCGCCCGGCTGAATGTGAATTTCATGTCGCGTGTACTCTGGCACGGCGAAGTCCTTCGGCAGCTCGAGCGTGCCGGGCCCGACCTTGTCGGCAGCTTCCATCTCGGCCAGGTACATATCGGCGTTGGCGTGGAAATAGTCCTGCAACGTCTTCCAGGTAACCTGCTGGTTTGACAACCAGGTCTTGGACGCCACGTTGATCTGTGGATTGGCGTCGGCGATGGCCAGCATTTCCTTGTAAGTGATGGGCTGCTTCGGATCGATGCCTTTGGCGGTGAGCGCCTGGTTGAGCAGGCCCATCGTGGTCTTGCGCAGATCCTTGCCCTGCCACAACCGGAAACCGAGCGTGAAATCCTGCTGGCTTTCAAGATCGAGCGTTCCAAGGCGCTCGAGACGGCCCATTGTGCCACGAACTTCGATATCGCCCGCGGGCTTCGCATAGGCCGCGCGCTCGCGGAAGAAGGCTGCCATCGACGCGGCGCCGGCCGCGGTTCCGAACAAAGCTCGACGATTGATCATGTATGATTCTCCTGAGGGGATTGGTTACGCGCCGCCGCCCGATCGCTTCGGGAAGTCGGCGGAGACGGGCAACGTGCCGGGGTTGGCGAGCGGTCCGAACGAGAGGTCGATGAAACGATCACGGTCGGCCTCCCACGCGGCGTTTTGGGCGTCGGTCGGGGTGTACTGCTCGATCATTTCGTTGGTAATGCCCTTCTCGGCCATGACCGCTTCGACCACTTTGAGGCGGCGTTTGGTCGCCCAGAGTTCGGTGCCCATCGCGATCAGGCTCGACACCACGTTGTCGAGGATCGGGTTGCCAAGAAAGACGGAGCTCTTCACGTCTGATGGGATTGCATCGACGGCATACGTCGGGCGGGTCGATTTTGTCTCGGCCATTGGGCCTCCTTCGGGTCTGCGGGCTTCCTCTTGACCGCTTCTATGGGGCCCGGTAAGGCAAAAATCAAACGGGGCTAGGTAACAGTCGATGTCTGGGTCTCGCGCCCTCTGATTCCTCAATAAATTCGGGCCCCGAGGGGGAAAACCCCGGGGCCCGCTTGATCAGGGAACGAACCAGTGCGCGTCAGGCCTTAACGAAATGGCGGGCGCCGAACTGTGGTGCCAGCGATTTTGCCGGCATTTGTTTGAAGCCACGCTTCGCGATTTCGGCGCTGAAGTCGATCGAGTGATACGACAGACTCCAGACCTCGTTGTTCCAGCGATGGTCGATCCAGCGGCTATGCAAAGACGTGGCCGGACCGCTGGTGCCCCCATTGACGAAGTCGAGCGGTGCATAGACCGCACCCTTGCGTGACACGCGATTGGCTTCTTTGATGATCTCAATGGTTTTTTCGGCCGGCACTTCATGGTGCATGATGTAGCTGGTGACGATGTCGAAGTATCCGTCAGGGAAACCGGTTTCTTCCGCCAACGCCTGCCGGAAATTGGCGCCGTTGCCGATATCATTGGCGCGCAAGTGCGCGTAACGCACCATCGGTCCGCCGATGTCGACTCCCCACACCTCGGCCTCGGGGAATCTTTCCTTCAACGCCATCGACATCTGGCCGATGCCGCAGCCCATATCTAGAATGCGTTTGACCTTGCCGTCTTCCGGCACCGGCATGTTGCCGGCAACCTTGCGGTGGATTTCGTCCTGCTCGTTGTGGCCCAGCACCGCGATGTAAAAGCTGTTGGTGCCATAGTGATAGATGTGACCCGCGAACGGATCGCCGACATATCCGCCCGGCTGAATGTGAATCTCGTGCCGGGTGTATTCGGGCACCAGCATATCGGGGCGCAGCTCAAGCGTGCCCGGGCCGGTTTTATCGTTGGCTTCCATTTCAGCGAAGTAGGCGTCGCCGTTCTGATGGAAGTAGTCCTGCAAGGTCTTCCAGGTCACCTGCTGGTTCGACAGCCAGGTCTTTTGCGCCAAGTTGATGTGCGGGTTGGCGTCGGCGATCGCCAGCATCTCCGGGTAGGTCATCGGCTTCTTGGGGTCGATGCCTTTTTCGGCCAGGGCCTGCAACAGAAGTTTCGCCGAGGTCTTCCTCATCTTATCGGCATGGAACAACCGGAAGCCCAGGGTGAAATCCTGCTGGCTCTCGAGCTCGAGCGAGCCAAGCCGCTCGTGACGGCCGATGGAACCGCGCAACTCAATGTCGCCCGGCATCTTGGCGTAAGACGCGCGCTCGCGGAAAAACGTCGCTATCGATGCGGCGCCAGCCGCCGTGCCAAACAATTTTCGTCGATTGATCATGCTTGCGCTCCTCGTCATGAATGACACGTGCAGGTATACGCGCCCGTGAGGTTGGAACCAATATACGCTACAATTGACAGGAATTGAGGGCGATTTTCGAACCAAATCAAGACCATGACCCGCAGTCCGAACGCCGAACGCCACGTCGACAAGGGCCGCCTGCCGGTTAAACCGGTGAAAGGCGCGCCTGCGGTAATTCTGGTGGAGCCGCAACTCGCCGAAAATCTTGGGACGACCGCGCGCGCCATGCGGAACTGCGCCCTCACCGATCTTCGCCTGGTTGACCCCAAAGTCGACTGGCTGTCGGAAAAGGCCCTCGCCGCCGCGTCAGGCGGCGAAGGCGTGCTGGAACATGCCAAGTGCTTCGATTCAGTCGGCGAAGCCATTGCCGACCTCGAAGTGGTTTACGCGGCCACCGCACGTCGTCGCGAAATGGTGAAGCCGCTGTTCACGGCTAAGGGCGCCGCCGCCGATATGCAGCCTCAGGCCCAGTCGGGCCGCGTGCTCGGCGTGTTGTTTGGACGCGAGCGGCATGGATTGACCAACGACGAGATCGCGCTCTGCGACGCGATCATCGAAATACCGATGAACCCTGCGCACAGTTCACTCAACTTGGCACAATCGGTGTTGCTCGTCGGCTACGAGTGGTTCCAGATCGCGGCCTACACCGGCCCCGACAAGACCATGGTGTTCAATCGCACTCGGCCCGCCGACAAGGGCATGCTGATCGATCTGTTCGAACATCTCGAACGGGAACTGATCGCGTGCGGGTTTCTCCGCCACGAAGACATCAGCCAGCAAATGGTCATCAATATCCGCAATATGCTGCAACGTGCCGAACTCACCGAGCAGGAGGTGCGCACCTTTCACGGCATCATCAAGGAACTGCGCTATGGCCGCCGACCTGACCGGCCCGTGCGGCAAAGCGGCGCGCTCGCGCCCGAACCGGTTAAACCATTGAAAGACCGAAAGAAAAACCTGAAGCGCGCGGATTGACTTCGAGTGTTCGGCAACTATGATCCGCGCCTCATTTCCGGGAACGCGGGTGCCGGGCTTTGTTTCCGATCACCCCGCCGCACAGACAATCGCGCGGCCTACCGGGACAACAAAGACACCACCATGGTGTCGCACCAAAAGGATCCGCACGCGATGACCAAGCGCGCCGAAAGTAAGTACAAGATCGACCGCCGGATGCAGGTCAATATCTGGGGTCGCGCCAAGAGCCCGATCAACAAGCGCGAATACGGCCCCGGCCAGCACGGCCAGCGCCGCAAGAAGCCGTCCGACTACGGCGTGCAGTTGATGGCCAAGCAAAAGCTGAAGGGCTACTACGGCAACATCTCGGAGCGGCAGTTCCGCCGGTATTACCAGGAAGCGATCCGCCGCAAGGGCGATACCTCGCAAAACCTGATCGGGCTTCTTGAAAGCCGGTTGGACGCCATCGTCTACCGCATGAAATTCGTGCCGACCGTGTTCGCCGCGCGCCAGTTCGTCAGCCACGGCCACGTCTCGGTGAACGGCAGGCGCGTTACCATTCCGTCGCTGCTGATCAAAGTCGGCGACAAGATCGAGCTTCGCGCCAAGGCGAAGGAGCTCGCCACTGTAAAGGAAGCGACTGAGTCGCCCGAGCGCGACGTTCCGGATTACATCGAGGTCGATCACGGTCGCCATGCCGGCAGCTTGAAGCGCGTGCCGGGTTTGTCGGACGTGCCTTATCCGGTACAGATGGAACCGAATCTGGTGGTCGAGTTCTACTCGCGTTAGAGTCACACTGAGAATTTCGACGTTTCGATCGCCCCAAACCTTGGTTTGGGGCGATTGCTTTTGGGACAACCTTTGCGTTGCCGCGCGGCCTGGCCGGGCGGATACTTTCTAGACATGTGGCCGGGGAGGCATCAATGGCGGAGCCGTCATCGACGTCAGGCTGGGGTAAGATCGTCGTCTACGGATTCATCCTGTGGCTGGTGCCCTTCGTTGTGGCGTTTTTCCTCTATACGCCGGAAGGAACACCTCGATATTCCAAAGATCTTTTTGAATCGGTCATGATGATCGTGATCGTGCCGCTCGCTTGTCTGCTGGCGTATCGACTGTTCGTTTCGCCTGCCCGCAGTCCGGTCTCGGGGCTGGTGGTTGTAATCGCATGGGCCGCGGTCAGCGTTGCGCTCGACCTTCCGACCATCGTCATGACGTTTGACATGACTCTCAGCGACTACCTGATCGACGTCGCCTTGTCGTATCTGGCCATCCCCGCCATAACCATCGCGATCGCCAAGGCTGTCCACGCAAAGGGACCGGTGTGACAGGCGGCTGAATTTTCGAGCACCTGAGGGGCAAAAGCTGCTTTTGCTTTTGCCGCCCCTCCCCCACAATCGACTTCTGTGGAACGAAGGGGAAGATCATGACCTGCAATCACGATCACGCGATTGATCCGAAGTATCACGGTTCGTGTTTTATCTGCGCTGCGGCGACAGAGCCCCTCGAAGACACGGAACGGCGCTCGTTTCTCA
The DNA here is from genome assembly GCA_016869315.1 of Alphaproteobacteria bacterium. Taxonomy (GTDB): domain Bacteria; phylum Pseudomonadota; class Alphaproteobacteria; order Rhodospirillales; family Rhodospirillaceae; genus VGEM01. The sequence goes on from VGEM01000065.1 coordinate 13,868, forward strand.
AGACCGCGACTGCAGCACCCATGGCGGCCTTTGCCGCTATCGGCGCGCTACGCGCATCACCGGCTGCCGCGCAAACCGGACCACGCGCGCCGGAAGGTGCATTTGTCATCGACGCCGGCGCGGCCCTGATCGAGCGAAACGGCGCCCTCGCCATTGAGCATGGCGTCCATATCCTCGTTCGCGACGGATTCATCGCAGAGGTCTCAACCAATCCAATCAAGGATTTCACGGTTCTCGACGCCCGCGACGACCTGGTCGTGCCCGGTTTTATCTCAGGTCACACCCACGTTTCGGGCGGCATCACCAGCCGAGGAATATTCGAGCAT
>VGEM01000066.1 GCA_016869315.1 Alphaproteobacteria bacterium
GAACCACCGGATCGCCGGCGCGTTGCGCGAGCGATTTGATGGATGTCAACCAATATGCGTCATCGGTTTCACGGACGAAACTGCCGGTCAGCATCAGGGCCCAGGTTGCGGCGTTGACGAACACCGACTCCGGCTGTCCGAGGTGGCGCTTCCAGTCCCCACCGCCAATGGTATCGCGGATCAAAGCATCGGCGGTCGCGGCGTCGGGAATGCGCAGCAACGCCTCGGCGAGACACATCAGCGCAATTCCCTCTCGATTCGACAGACTGAACACGGCGAGGAACGATTCCAACCCGGGGGTGCGGCCGATCGACGATCGGACGTTCGCCACCCATGCCGCTGCCGTGCGCTCGACGGCGATTCGATCGGGTTCGGCCATTGTCACGGCAGCCAGGCAAGCGGCAAGATTGTCCTGCTCCCGGGCCGATGCATTCCGGCGCATCGCCGAAAGCGCAACGGATACAGGCGGCTGAAGCGTGTCGGCAACAAACCGAGGCATCGGCGATTTTAGACAAATTTTGTCGACGCGCGCAGGGAGATTGACTCGGTCGAGACGGTCTGCCCCGATACCGCCTTAAGATTGGAGGCTCGGATGTCGGCATTTCTCGACAATTTGTTCGGTTTTAATGGGCAAGTTGCCATTGTCACTGGCGCGTCGCGCGGTATTGGCGCGGCCATCGCCGACACGCTGGCCGAAGCCGGCGCGCACGTCATCGGCGTGGCGCGATCGGCCAAACCGGATCAGGCGTCGGTCGCGGGCGTCACGTATGTCTCCTGCGACATCGCCGACGCCGACGCGTTCAAGAAAGTCTGCACCGATGCGTTCGCCAGGCACGGCCGGCTCGATATCCTGGTCAATAACGCCGGCATCTTCGTGCCCATCAAGACCGACGACGACCGCATTAAGGCGTTCGACGCCATGATCGCGGCGGACCTGCGGGCCTGTTACACCTGCGCGATCGCCGCGAGCGACCTGATGAAGAAGGCCGGCAACGGCGGCGCGATCGTCAACATCACCTCCATCGGCGCGGTGCGCGGCTTCGCCAACATGCCCGGCTACGCCGCGGCCAAGGGCGGCCTCGAACACCTCTCGCGCGCGCTGGCGATGGACTTGGGCCCACACAACATCCGCGTCAACAACATCGCGCCCGGCTACATCATCACCAGCATGAACCGCCACACGTTGACCACCGACACCGCCGGGCGGGATCGCCGCCTGGCGCGGCTGATTCTCAAACGCCACGGGGACACCTGGGAGGTGGCCGCCGCGGCGCTGTTCCTCGCGTCGAAGGCGGGCAGCTATCTCACCGGGGATACGCTCCACGTCGACGGCGGCTGGGCGTGGCAGGGGATGGGATGAGGGCGGATGGCTGAACTCCACGACGGCGCATGCGTGTGGACGCCGGATCGCGACTTCCACAGCTACCGCCTGCACCGCCGACAGAGTCTTGCGTTGGTAACGCCGTGGTCGAGTGAGGACTGACATGGGTGTGACTGAAAAGCGTGTCTGGCGCCAAATCATTTTCGCCGCCGCGGCGCTTCTCGTCGCGACAAGCGCGCACGCGGTCGACGTCGCGACCAAGCGCGGCTACGTCAATGCCCGCTTTGGCCAAATGCACTACCGCTCGGCGCAGCCGGCCGCCGGGCGGGGACACCTCACTCCGATCGTGTTCTTCCATCAGAACCCCAAGTCCGGCGACGATTTCAAAATGCTGGTCGAGGCGATGGGACGCGATCGCCTGGCCATTGCTTTCGACACGCCCGGATACGGCGAGTCGTACCGGCCGCCACGGCCGCCCGCCATGGCCGACCTCGCCGGCGCGATGGCCGATGCCCTCGACGGCCTGGGTTTCGGGCAGGGCGGCGCAGGCAAAATCGACGTGTTCGGATTTCACACCGGCGTTCTGATCGCGACCGAACTGGCGGTGACCCGACCCGATCTGGTCCGCCGCGTCATCCTCGCCAGCGTGCCGTACATGAAACCCGACGAGGTCGCGACGCGCACCGCCGCGATCAAGCGTGACTTCCGGCTGCCGGAGGATGGCAGCCACGTCATGGACCGCTGGCGCGTGGTGGTGATCAACCGCGCGCCGGGCGTATCGGTCGAGCGCGCCGCGGAAAGTTTCCTCGCCGACATCCGCTCGCTCGACAAGTTCTGGTACGCTTCACACGCCATGTTTTCCTACCCGGTCGCCGACCGCATACGGCAGATCGGGCAGCCGGTCCTGCTGCTGGCGCCGCACGAAGGACTGCTCGAGCACACCCGCGCCGCCCACCGCGACCTGCTGCCGCGGGCGACGCTGGTCGAGCTGCCGGATGTCAAAGACGATGTGTTCGATACCGGCGCGGCGCAATTCGCGAGCGCGCTACGTGCGTGGTTGGACTGGCCCGGGAAATAGGAATTCCTGGGTGACATGGAGAAGTTGTGGAACTACTTCTGTATCTCCTCGAACCTGATCATGTCCTGCACAACGCGGTAGCCTTTGACCTTCGCGCCGACGCCGTCCAAGGCGACGCCTTGCCAGAAGAACAGCGCCGGCGGGTCGAGGCGTTGGGCTTTGTGGATGTCACGGATGAGCCCGAGGCGTTGCTGGATGTCGAACTCGCCGCGGGCGCGCTCGACCATTGCCGAAATTTCTTTGGAGCAGTGAAACGACTGGCTCGCGCCGCAGGCGGTGGCCCGCATCGTCTCGATCGGGTCGATCATGGACTGGCTGTTGGCACAGGCCGGGCCCGGCCAGTCGTGCTCGCGCATATACGAGACGAACTGCGACAGCGGTACCGGTCTAAGCTCCACCTTCACGCCGATCAGCGCGAGGTCGGCCGCGATCTGTTGATAGATCGACTGCGCCCCCTGCCCCGGCACGATCGACACCACCATCGAGAAGCCGCGGTAGTAGCCGGCGTCCGACAGCATGATGCGGGCGCGGTCAGGGTCGTAGGGAAACGCTTCGAGCGCGGTATCGAATCCGAACGACGACGGCAGCGCGTATTGCGTCGCCGGTTCGGTCTTGCCGGCGAGGAACGCGTCGATGATCTTCTTACGATCGACCGCCAGATTGAGCGCCACCCTGACACGAGGATCCTTCAACGGCGAGGCCTTGGCGGTGACAAACGTCATCATGTTGAGCGACGGCTCGCGCCGCGAGATCAACTGGCCGCCAACGGCGGCGATGGCCGGCTGATCCTCAGGCAGCAGCCACATGGCGATATCGAGCTCGCCGGAGATCAGTGCCGCCACGCGTGTCGCGGAGTCGGGGACGTTGCGGATCACCAGGTTGTCCACCTTGGCCTTGCGCCAGGCCTCGGGGAACGCCTTGGCGGAAATCTCGGCCGGACCCCAGCCATTCACCATGAACGGCCCGGTACCGACCGGCGCTTTGGCGAAGTCCTCGGCCCCGAGTTTGGCGAATGCCAGAGGCGCTGGAATGCGCAATTGACGGGTCAGGAGCGGTAACAACGGCGTCGGCGCATCGGTCTTGAGGATCACCGTCAGATCGTCGCGCTTCTCGGCCCGCTTGATCATGCCGAGCGTATTGCCGAGCGACGTGCGGAGCCCCGCCGAGCTGGCGATGAACTTGACCGCCGCCACCACGGCGTCTGCGTTGAGCGGCTCGCCGTTGTGGAACTTCACATCGGGCCGGAGCTTGAATTCCCAGGTACGGCTGTCGATCGCCTGCCAGTCGACCGCCAGCGCCTGGTCGGCTTTGCCGGCGTCATCGAGCCAGGTGAGCGTGTCGTAGATCGCCGCCCACGGCAGCGTCGTCGGCATCGACGAGCCCATGAACGGATGGCCCAACGCAGCCGGCAGCGCGGTGACGCCAACCGTAACCGTGGTCTCGGCCTCCGCGGACGCAGCCATGAGACCGAACGCCGCGATCAACCTGCCCAACCGCCTCAACACCAAGCATCCCCCTGTTCGCGCTTCTCTTCACATTCGACCGGCAGCCCGGCCGATGCTATGACCCCGGGCGGGGAAAATCCAAGCGTCCGGGGGACGAAATGTCGGTCGCGCCCATGGCCTTATCGGAGACCGAACACCGCCGCCAGCTGACGCGGGCGGTGATCGCCAGTACCGTCGGCACCACCATCGAATGGTACGATTTTTTCCTTTATTCGACCGTCACCGGATTGGTCTTCGCCAAGCTCTATTTTCCCGAGTCCGACCCCTTGGTCGGCACATTGCAGGCTTTCCTGGTCTACGCCGTCGGCTTCGTCGCCCGGCCGGTGGGGGCGGCGATTTTTGGCCACTATGGCGATCGCATCGGTCGAAAATCCACCTTGATCGCGACGCTGATGCTGATGGGCATCGCCACCTTTCTGGTGGCGTTGGTACCCACGTACGAATCGATCGGCATCTGGGGCGCCGTTCTGCTGACGGTGCTGCGCTTCATCCAGGGCATCGGTGTCGGCGGCGAGTGGGGCGGTTCGGTGCTGCTCGCCATGGAATGGGCAAGGACGGACAAACACCGCGGCTATATCGCCTCGTGGCCGCAATTCGGCGTGCCGGCGGGCCTGTTCCTCGCCAATCTTGCCGTCCTCGTCTTCAGCGCCATTTCGGGCGACGAATTCCTGTCGTGGGGCTGGCGGGTGCCGTTTTTCCTGTCGATTTTCCTGGTGGTGGTCGGCCTCTATATCCGCGTCGGTATACTGGAAACACCGACTTTCGCCCGCCTCGCCGCCACGAACAACGTCGCCGAGGCGCCGATCATGGAGGTGATCCGCAAGCACCCGCGCGAGATCATGCTCTCGGCGCTGGTGCGCATGGGCGAACAGGCGCCATTCTACGTGTTCACCGCCTTCGTGTTCTCCTACGGCACGACGACCCTGGGCCTGAGCCGCGACTTCCTGCTCACAGCCGTGATGATCGCTTCACTGGTTTCGTTCGTGACCATTCCCCTGTCCGGGCATTTGTCGGACAGGATCGGCCGCAAGAAGATGTACATGATCGGCGCCGCCACCATGCTGGTGTTCGGATTCATATACTTCGGCCTGCTCGACACCAAATCGCCGACGCTGGTGTTCGTCGCCATCGTCTTGTCGCTGGTCCCGCACGACATGATGTACGGCCCGCAGGCCGCCCTGATCGCCGAGTGCTTCTCGGGCCGGCTGCGCTATTCGGGCTCGTCGCTCGGATACCAACTGGCGGCGGTCATCGCCGGGGGCCCGGCGCCCTTGATCGCCGCGGCGCTATTCGCGGGCTTCGGCACCGGCACGGCGATTGCGTTTTACGTTGCGGCGTGTGCTGTGCTCAGCCTGATCTCGACCGCCATGCTGGTCGATCGCACCGGCCGCGATATTGGTGATGGGAGGCCATGACGGGGCCGACTGACGCAGCTGTGTTGATTGCCGCGCTGATCGCCACGGGCAACCAGCGGCGAGCGGCGCGGGATTGGGCTGGCGCCATGGCCGCCTTCGACCAGGCGCTCGCAACCGATCCAAACAACTCGGATGGCCGGTTCAATCGTGCTGCAACGATGCTGGATGCCGGCATCCCCGAACGCGCTGTGGCGGACTTCGCCGACCTGCTCATGCGATACCCCAAAGATGCCGATGCCTGGCTCGGATATGGCGCCGCCCTCAAGGTACTTAAGCGATTCGACGAGGCCGTCGTGGCGTTTGATCACGCCGTCGCTCTTGGCAATGCGGCCGCGGTAGCGACTCGTGGCGAAACCTTGATCGAACTGCGCCGCTTCACGGATGCTCTTGCCAGCTTCGACCGCGTGCTCGCGACCAACCCGGGCGACCTTGCGGCGCTCAACAACCGAGGCCTTTGCCTGTTTCGTCTCCAGCGTCTGAACGACGCGCTCGCCAGCTTCGATGCGCTGCTCCGGGCCACGCCCGATCATCCCGTCGGCCTTGCTAATCGCGGCGCTGTGCTATTGGCGCTCGATCGCAACACCGAGGCAGCGGGAACGTTTGCGCGCCTCAAGACATGCGCGCCGGATCACGGCGAAGCCGCCGGCAATCTGCTGCTCGCCCGCATCAAGGACTGCGACTGGACGGACTACGATAGCCTCAAGGTCAAGGTCGAGGCTGACATCGCTGCCGGCAAACAGGGCTTGACGCCGTTCTGGCTATTGATGGTTTCGGACGATGAAGCGTTGCAACTGAAGTCAGCAGCAACATTCATCGCCAAAGTCGCGCCGGTGTCGACGCACCCGGTGTGGACCGGTCGGCGCTACGGTCATGATCGGATCAGGCTCGGCTATCTCGCCGCCGACTTTCGCCAGCATCCAATGAGCCAAGTGATGTCCGGGTTGTTCAGACTGCATGACCGGATAAAATTCGAAGTGACCGCCTTCGCTTACGGCCCACCGACCACGCATCCGATGCGCGAACGGATCAGGGCCGCATGCGATAATTTTTTCGATGTCGAGGCGAAGAGCGACCGCGAGATCGCGGCCTTCATCGTTGAACGGGAGACCGATATATTGATCGATCTCTCGACCCTAACTCGCGACGGGCGGCCCGGAATTTCCGCCCAGCGCGCGGCGCCGGTGCAGGTTAACTATATGGGCCATCCCGGCACCGCGGGAACCAGCGCCAACGACTACGTGCTGGCCGACGCCCTCGTCATTCCGCCAAGCCAGGAGCGTCATTACGCCGAAAAAATCGCGCGCCTGCCCGAGACGTATTGGGTCGACGATGCCCGCAGCGTCGCCGAGCAAGCGCCGACCCGCGCGGAAGCAGGACTTCCGGCATCGGGCGTCGTGTTCTGCTGCTTCAATACCATTGTCAAAATCACGCCGGACATTTTCGCGGCGTGGATGCGCCTGCTTGCCGCCGTCGACGGCAGCGTGTTGTGGCTCTTGACCGAGTCGCCGTCTGCGAAATCAAATCTTCGGCGCGAAGCAACGACGCGCGGCATCGATCCCAGCCGCCTGGTGTTCGCACCGAAGCTGCCGATGGAACAACACCTCGCCCGCCATTGTCTCGCTGACCTGTTCCTTGATACGGTGCCCTACAATGCTCACACTACGGCGACCGATGCGCTGTGGATGGGCGTGCCGATCGTGAGCTGCACGGCCAACAGTTTTGCTTCGCGGGTCGGACTCAGCTTGCTGACAGCGATCGGCCTCCCTGAACTCGCCACATCTTCACTCGCTGACTACGAAGCGTTGGCGCTCCAGCTTGCGCGCCAGCCCGACGAACGCGCGCGTTACCGCGCCGTGATCAGAAGGAATCGCGATACCCATTCGCTGTTCGACACCAACCGCTTCCGCCGTCACGTCGAACGCGCGTACCTGATGATGATGGATCGGGCCGACCGCGAAGAACCGGCCGCGAGCTTCACCGTGCCCGCCCTCGTTTCGCCATAAATATCTTAGATATTTCAATCGGTTACCAGATATCCCCGTCACCGCGCTCCATTGCGCTTGGCGGCCAAAGCGACTATCCCAACCGACGCCATGTCAGCCGCTCCAGCCACACAATCTTCGCCGCACATGCCGGGCGTGATGGGACGCGTCGTTGCGGTCGCCGTGCTGCTGACGGTCGTCTTCTACACCGCGGCATTCCTCGACCCTTATGTGCCGCTCGCCGTTGCGCCGTTCTTCGCGCTCGGCGCCCGGCGCGGCAAACACCCTCTCGTGCTGGCGGCGCTGGCGACGGCGCCAACGCTCGTGCTGCTGATCGGAAGCCTGGTTAAATATCTGCTGACCGGCCTGCCGCTGTTGTACGCCGATCACTACATGCTGCGCCTGAATGCGCTGGTGCTCGCCTATAACGATTGGCGCATCGCCGGCCTCATCCTGCTCGGCGTTACGGTGCCGCCCGCCTACATCTATGTCTTGATGACGGGATCGGGCCCCTTCACCCGCTTCGAGAAGGCCGGCCTGGTGACCCTCGTTGCCGTCGGCATCGCCGCCGCGACATCGGTCAAATCTTTCGATCTCAGGGTTTACGACTGGGACCAGGCGATGAACCGGCCGGGCATCGCTGCACTGGTGCAATCCGCGACCATTCCGCCCGCCCAGCTCGAACGGCTGCCGGTAGGCACGGTCGAGCCCACGATCTCCGACGCACCGCTGACGGCGCCCGCGGCGGGACTGCCGGATCTGTTCTTTATCCTGCAGGAATCGACCTTCTACCCGCAGCTTCTGCGCCCCGATTACGCACCGAAGACGCTGTTTGCCGAACGCCCGGAACTGAACGGACAGCTGCATGTGCCGACCTGGGCCGGCGGCACCTGGCGGACCGAATTTGCGCTCACGACCCAGATGCGCCCGCAGGAGTTTGGCGGCGACGGTCTTTACGTCTTCCATCAGCTCGAGGGCCGGGTGAAGCGCTCGATCTTCACCCTGCTTAAGCAACTCGGGTATCGCACCATTGTCGTCTACCCGACGCCCGGCAGCTTCATCAACGGCGAGCGGTTCTATCGCTCGATCGGTATCGACGAGTTCTACGATCCCTCGTCGCTCGACGTCGGCTCGGGCTGGGATTGGGATTTTCCGGATTCGATCCTCTATGGCGCGACCGAAAAAATCGCCGCGAAGCACGACGGACCGGTCGCGGTGCTGATGCTGACCATCAGCCAGCACGGCCCGCACACCTTCGACGATCCGATGACCGATTATGTCGCGCGCTTCGCCGAAGCGGATCAGGCGTTCGCCGATTTCCTGGCGTCGCGCGAAAAATCAGGGCGGCCGACCGGCGTGGTCGCCTTCGGCGATCACCAGCCCGAGTTCACTATCCGCTTCATCGACGAACGGCCCAAGCTGTACCGGACCGCCTACGACATCCGCTGCCTCAACTTCGACTGCGCACCGACTACCGCCGGCGGCGCCGGCAACCGCGACATCGATGCCGTGCTTCTGTCGGGCGTCGCGCTTGAAGCATTCGGTTTTGGCATCGACGGCTTCTCGAAGCTGCTGTTCGAGCAGTACCGCGACTGCATCGCCGACGTGACGGCGTGCGACAACACCCGCCGTCTCGCCGTCAATACCGCGTTTACAAAGTTCTTCGAATAACCTTTCTTAATGTCACCCTGGCGAAAGCCAGGGTCCACCCGTCATCGCACTCGCTGGCAGCATGGGTCCTGGCGTCCGCCCGGACGACAGGCTGAGCGCGTTACGGCAGCAGCTTCTCGGCGATCTGAACCGCATTCAACGCGGCGCCCTTGAGCAGCTGATCGCCGGCGGTGAAGCAGGCGATCGAGCGACCGGACGGGTCGCTGACATCCTGGCGAATGCGGCCGATCAGCACGTCGCCCTGCCCCGAGGCGTCCTTGGGCATCGGGAAATAGTTTTTCTCGCGATCGTCGACCACTTTGACGCCTGGCGCCTTCGATACGATGGCGCAAACCTCGTCAGGTGTAATCGCACGTTCGCACTCAAAGTGAATCGCGACCGAATGGGCGCGCAACACCGGCACCCGCACGCAAGTGGCCGAGACGCGAATGTCGGGGTCGCCGAAAATCTTCTTGGTCTCGGCGATCACCTTGGATTCTTCGTCGTTATAGCCGGTGACCGGATCGACTTTGGAGTTATGGCTGAACAGATTGAAAGCGTAAGGATGCGGCAGCACCGTGTTCTGATACGGTTTGCCCTCCAAATACGCCTGCGTTGAAGCGCGCAGTTCTTCCATCGCCGCAGCGCCGGCGCCCGAGGCCGCCTGATAGGTGGCGATGGTCATGCGCTTGATCCGGTTCACCTTGTGCACCGGCCACAGCGGCGTGATCGACACGATCGCCGAGCAGTTGGGATTGGCAATGATGCCCTGGTGGCGCGCAATTTGTTCGGGGTTGATCTCGGGGATCACCAGCGGCACCGACGGGTCCATGCGAAAGGCGGACGAGTTATCGACCACCACCGCGCCCGCCTTCACGGCCACGGGGGCAAAGGTCTTCGAGATACCGCTGCCGGCCGAGAACAGCCCGATGTGCACGCCCTTGAGGCTGGCCTCGGTCAGCTCCTGAACTGAAATCTCGCGATCGCCATAGCGCATCTTCTTGCCGGCCGAGCGGGCTGATGCCAGCAGGCGCAGCTCGGTCAAAGGGAACTTGCGCTTGGTCAGACAGTCCATGAATTCGGCGCCGACGGCGCCAGTGGCGCCGACAACGGCGACGACGGGCTTGGCGGGAACAGCGAAAGTGGACATGGCGGCCTCGGTAATTCTCCAATGAATACGGGCTTCTAGAGGGTCTGGCGGGGGGCGTCAATTGCACCGTCCCGCTTCGACTCTTCGCCTCAAATGGGCCTATTGTTAAGCCCATCACAGGGGAGAACCGCGATGCACGATTTTCGAAAATGCGCACTGCTTCTGTTTGTCCTCGCGATCGCGCCGGCGCAGGCGCAGACGCAACCACCCGAAGAATTTTTGGCCAAGCGCGACACCAATATCACCCAGCTGCCGAAGGGCTGGAGCACGACCAGGCCGATCCAGCTCGCGATCGCCTTCACCCTCAAGAGCGCGCCCAACAGCGTTGAGGCCAACGCGTTCCTCAAGACGTTGCACGCCTCGATGACGGCCCTACCCGAGAAGATGGACTTCAAGCTCTACCGGCAAGTGACGCCGAACCGCTTTCAGTACACCGTCACCATGACGTTCCCGAATTGGGATGTTTACATGGCCCACGAGAAGAGCGAAGCGTTTCTCAAGTACTATCGCGAGCACTGGAAGCCCGCAGTCACCGACGCGGAAGAGCGGCTGGCGGTAGTGGACGACGAGACGGTGCGGTGAGAAAACGGCGCGCGCGGCGCTAGAGGTCCTTCGCTACCGGCGCATATGCCGCTGCCGGTAATCGGGGACTTTCTCTGTAAATCGGGTAAAACGGGGGTAAAACGGGGACATACACTAAATTCGACACGCCGAATTAAATGTATGTCCCCGAAATAACCGAAATAACATTCACCGTCGAGCATCGACCAAGGGAGGAGCCACCATGCTCTCACGCCGCCGCATCGCCCTCGCCGCCTATACCTGGCCCCTCGCCGGCACCGCCAGCGCCGCGCCGTCGCTGATGACCCGTGGTTATGCATCGGGCCCCTATGGCCAAATCCACTATCGCGATGCCGGGCGGGGCGAACCGTTGGTAATGATGCACCAGGCGAACAACTCTTCGCGGCAATTCGAGTAGGTTTATCCGTTGCTGGCCGCGGCCGGCCTCCGGCCAATCGGCATCGATCTGCCGGGCTACGACAACTCCGACCCGCCCGACCAGGCGCCGACGGTCGCGGGCTGGGCCGGCATCATCGCGCCGGTGCTGGATGCACTGAAGATCGCCGCGCCAACATTCTCGGCCACCACACCGGCTCGACGGTCGCGACCGAATTTTCGCTGCAGCAGCCGGCGCGCACGGTGAAGCTGCTGATCCATGGCGCCTATCTGATGACGCCTGCGGAACGCGCCGAGCGCTTGAAGCAACTCGACATGAACCAGACCGGCCCAGTGTACAAAGCCGACGGCAGCCATCTCTCGGCCGGCTTCGCCGCGCCCAATGCGCGCAAGTTAGACCCCGTGATTCTCACCCGCTACGCCGTCGACCGGAATCTGATTCGTGCGCCACAATGGTGGGGCTTCGCCGCCGTCTATAACTACGATCAGGAAACCGCGCTCAAGAAAGTACACTACCCGACGCTCTTGCTCAGCAACACGGGCGATCAGATCCACGCGTGGACGCAGAACGCCCGCAAGCTCCGCCCCGACTTCACCTACGTCGAACTCGCGGGTGGGTCGATCAACATCCAGGACGAGCAGCCCATCCATTGGGCGGCGGCAATTGTCAGATATCTGAAGGGCTGACGATCAACCTCAGTTGATCGCGCTCAGCGGCTTGTCGCCGAGGATGTCCTTGTACTCGACCAGGAACGACTTGAAGTTCTGCGCCTGTTCGATCTGGCGGCGGACGCTGGCGGGATCGATGCCGCTTTCTTTCTCGGTGGTGATCAGATCGAACGCGTTGTTGTAAGGCGTCTGCAGCATCGACGTGAGATACCGCTGCCGCACGCGGGCGATGGTGCGATCGTCCTTGGCAAGCGTCAGGGCCGTCACCCAGTCGAGCACCAGGCGCGCGTTTTGGTCACTCAGCGAATCCGTGCCCGGTTCGGGCACCAGGTCGGCCAGCGCCTTCGCGGAATTGGTCCAATCCTGGATACGCCAGTAAATCTCGGCGCGAAGCTGCTTGGTCTCCTCGGTCTTGTCAGCGCCGAGCAGCAGGATGGCGTCGTCCGAGCGTTTGAGGTCGGTCAGCGCGCGGGCTTCAAGCCGGCGGCGCTGCGCCTGCAGGTCGGGCGGCGCGTCGGGGATGTTGGTTTCCATGAGCGCGGTGATGGCAGCGGCCGGCTCGCGGTTGAGCAGACGCACCAGCGCCAGCCGGGCGCCAATCCGGGACTTCTCGATACCGGTGACACGGAATTGGATCTGGCGTTCGAGCAGAAGCGACGCCTGTTCCAGCAAATCGATCGACACCAGCCGGTCGGCCAGGCGGCGGATCATCTCGTCGCCCTTCTCGCCCGGCGCCACCAGGGCGCGGAACTCGTCGAACAGCGCGATCGCCTGGACCGGCGGCAGCTTGTCGGCGGCGCTGTTGAGATAGAGCTCTTCGAACATCGACGTCATGCGCTCGGCGGCGCGATCGGCTGCGTCGTAGTCGCGGAAATATTGAGTGGCGAGCTTAAGCATCCGGAGCGCCGCGCCGTAGTCGAGCCTTTCGGCATGCAGTTCGGCGAGCCGGATCAGGAAGCCAAGCTCTGTTTCGTCTCCGCGCCAGCGATACCTGAGCGTCTCATAGGTCTCGATCAATTCTTCGATCTTGGCGGTGCCGAGCTGGTACTCGAGCTCCATGCGGTCGCGGAGTCCCAACACGCTGTACATCAGGCTCTCGCTCGTCTCTGCCTTGCCGTACTGCTCGAGCGCGACCTTGAGTTCGCCGATCTTCTGATTGAGTTTGCCGTCCAGGTAATCGATCGCGGCGCGTTCGTTGACGGTCGGCTGCTCGCGCCGCAGCATGTCGAGGAAGCCCTGGGCGCCGAAATCGTCACCTGAAGCTATGGCGGCTTCGGCCCCAATCAGCGCCAGCGGAATTTTCACGCGACGCGGATAGGTGCGCACGCTGGCGCCGGTCTGGATCAAGGTTTGGGCATGCTGTTCGGGCGGGTCGATCTTGGAGCGGGCGGCGGCCAGCCAGAACCGCGCTTCCTCCTCATTGGCGAGGCTGAAATGCGAGAAGTCGTCGGCGGCTTCCTGCCAGCGGCGCATCAGCAAATTGGTGGCGCCGCGCAGGGCGCGGAACGGCGCGGTGTTCTCGACTTCGGGGTCCGTCCCCTGCATCACCCGCAACAGCGCCAGCACCTCGGCATAAAAACCGTTGGCAAATTCGAAGCGGGCGAAACGAAGACGACCCTCCTGCTTGCCGGACGACGTATCGTCGGCGATGGCGTTCTGCATCGCCTGCTTGTTGCGGAGGTAATTCTCTTCCTTGCCGATCTGCCAGTCGGCCATGTTGAGGATGCGGTTCATATCCTCTTCCTTGGCCTGGGCGCCGAGCTTCTCGGCGGCCGCCTTGGACAGCGCCATGCCGCCTTCGACATCGATATCGATGCCGGTGCGCGAGGCCAGCGCGCGAACGCCATCGGACTTCGGCACCACCACCACGCCCTGGGCGGTGACGGGCAAATCCAGATCGGGGTAGGCCCGTTCGGGAAATACGCCGTAGCCGAGCGGAATGACGGGGATGACCAGAAGATAGTCGCCGACCTCAGGATCGTCGAAGGCAACCGTGCGGCCGCCCTCGGTTACCGGGAGGAAGATGTTGGGCGGCTGACGGTCAACCTGCGAAGTGACCTCGATCGCCCGGGTCGGACGCATCGGCAGCGCGCGGAAATCGAGAATCCAATCGAGGCCGTTGCGGCGGACACTGGGGTTGATGTCGGGCTGGGTCACCATGCGAATGATGGTGTTGGTCCGGTACGGCAGCTGTTCGACCAGCGTCACATAGGGTGCGGCGGCCTTGGCGAGGCCCTCGACATCGACCTGCTTATAACGATCGAACACCACCCACAGGTAATCGGCACGCCGGAACACCGCGGCGGCGGCGGCTTCGTCGAAGGGAATGGTCAGGCTGACTTCAGCGGGGCGGCCGGTTAAGGGATCGACGTCGCGGTCGGCGCTGGCGGCACGGGTGATTCGATTCCCGCTCGCGTCGACTTCGGCGGTCTCGGTCGGGATACCGGCCAGGGCCCGCGCGGCAT
>VGEM01000067.1 GCA_016869315.1 Alphaproteobacteria bacterium
ACTCGCGCACCGTTCAACGATCGTCGCGTTCGGCAAGCACTGTCGATGCTGATTGATCGCAACACGATTGCCGAGAAAGTCCTTGGCACGGGTGAGCTCCCGGCCTGGTCGATGGTGCATCCCGAGACCATGCCAGGCCGAACCGCTTACCGGCCGCCGATCCTTGATGGACCAGCCGCCGAGCGATTCAAGCGCGCACAAGCGTTGCTGTCGGAAGCGGGTTTCGGTCCAGCCAATCCCCTCATCTTCGAATTCCGCATCAACGGAAACGAAGTCATCCGGCGAATGGCCGTGGCAGTGATCGCGATGTGGCAGGCCGCCGGTATCAAAGCTCAAATCGCTTCATCCGACATGCCCGCGCTGTTCGCCGATATGCGCGAAGGCAACTTCGCGGTGGCGCGGGCCGAGTGGTATCCGGAAGCGATCGACCCCGAGACCTATCTCTATCTGATGCAGTCCTCGTCCGGGCCAATGAACCAGTCGCACTTCACGGATGCCGCTTTCGACCAGGCCATGGACATCGCCTCACACGAGACTGATCCGACGCGCCGGCTCGAACTCTATCATCAGGCGGAAGTGCTGGCCGGCGACGCGCAACCGCTCGCGCCGGTGTTTTTCTATGCCGGGCGCGAAGTCATCAACCCACGCGTTAAGGGCTGGGTTGATCATCTGCGCAACATGCACCCCGGCAGACTGTTATCCGTGGAGTAGCCGACAGGGTGTCAGGTCCCATTCACCGAAAGGAACTTTTGAGCGCCACAGCATTTTCGCCGGTGCGGCTGGGATTGGCATTCCAGAAGAGGCGCGCGGGGCACGCCGCCCTGACCTCCGGCGCGCGTTTGATTTCAGCCTGCTGGTTCGCATCGCTCGTTGTTGTTTCTTGAACAAATTGGAATGACCGCGAGATCACGGTCCGGACCGAGCGACAGCGCGAACCTCAAAAAATTGAGCGCAATTTCGCGACCGCCGCATCGGGTGTCGTCAAGACGCGGTCGCGCTGCTTGCAGGCGGCCTTCGCACGCGCCATCGAGAACTGGCCCAGCACAATGGCATCAACCGGCGGAAGCGCCTCGACCGTATCAGCGATCAATCGATCGTGCGTCGCGCCATCGCCCGCTTGAAGGGCGGCTAGTGCGCCGTCGACCAACCGGCCTTCGATCGCGACGTCAACGCCGCGCCCGGACGCCATGCCGCGGAGTTCGTAACCCAGCGACTTCAGCGAAGGTCCGAACGTCACCAGCAGCGCAATGCGTTTCCCTATGTCGAGCGCGCGCTCGAATGCTGCTTCATTAGGGCGAAAGACCGGAATCTTGAGGTCGCGCTTCACGGCGTCGATTGCGGGACCAAATGCCGAGCAGGTGAACAGAATCGCAGCGGTCTCACGCCCGCCGTCCTTCACCGCAGCGGCGTAGCGGCCGAGAGTCAGGAAGCGCTGCTCGATGGGCGCCGTAAGCCGACCTTCGCGTTCGCGATCGACGGACAGCGAATCATCGAGCAAGTTGAAATACTCGGCCTCGGGCCAGCCCGCTGCAAACGCGTCCCAGATTGGTTGAAGGGATTCGCGAAGCGCGTGAATCAAGGCGATCCGGGGTTGTTGAGCCACGACCGTCACCCCACACTAAACTTGTTGCCCCGGACTTGATCCGGGGTCCATCGATCAGCACGCGCGCGTTGATCCATGGACCCCGGCTCTCGTCGGGGTGACAGGTTTTCTTTTCGGCAAGGACCGAGTTTCAATTCTGACTCCGGATGATCGGCAGCAACACGTAGGCCGGATTCTCCGGACCAATGTGAACCGTCGTCTCGCCGCCGAAGACGGCCAGCGGGCGATCGCGCGGGTCGTCGTGCAGGAACGGGCCGCAGCCTTTGAGTTCGTTCTTGAAGTTCGAGAGGCGCGCGCTGGTCGGTTTCAACGTTTCGTAATCGCGGCCGCGAACCAATATCCCGATTCGATATCCTGCCGGAACCACAATGGATGTCGGCCAAATCTCGACGTCGAGATCGACCGGCTGACCTGGCGTCAGCGGCTGCTTTTGATCGTGGGTATGGTAGGGCCGATAGGGTTTCGATAGCGCCGGATCGGTCTTGCGGTGTGAGGCCCGGAGCCAACCTTGGCCGATCGGGGTGTGAGGGTCGATCGCGCCCATGAATAGCAATTCGTCACCATCGGGTTTGAACACGCGGAGCACGGCGAAAATGTCGGCATCAACTGTCGATGACGAGATACGAAGCTTGAGCGCTGACGGCCCCGTGATCTCCATCGGCGCCCTGAGCGGCTCAGTCACGAACGTGAGGCCATCGCCCATCGCCTTGAACGACAAAGTGCTAGGGTCAGCTGGCGTGGTGGTCGACAGTGTTTTGCCGTCGGCTTGCAAATAATACTTTGTCCATTGCGTTCGCGGGATCGGCCACTCGGCTTCGTCGCGTTCGACGAATTTATCGACATGGCGCACCAGCACCTTGACGCGCGACTGCTTGGCCCAACCGGTGTTTTCGCCCTTCAGGAAGTGGCCGAAGAACTTCTTTTGCAGCTTGACGCCGTAATCCGTGTAGAACTCGGTCCAATGCTCAAGACCGTGCGCTTCGAGCCATTTGTCCTTGGAAGCCGAGCGCACGTAGCCCTCGAAGTTGCCGCGTGGGTGCAGTCCCTGCCCGCCCCAATTAGCGGCACTCAGCAGCGGCACGGTGATCTTGTCCCACCTCGGCGAACGTTCCTTGTGGTAATCGTCGTCGAGCGGGTGAGCGAAAATCTCGTCTCCGAAGTTGACGCGATTCTTGGCGAGCTCGGATTCGGGCAGCGTTTCATCGCCGCAGACGAGCTCCCCGGTCACCTTGCTGCGCGGTCCGCGGGTTCCAAGGCCGTACTGCACGGTCTTCACTTGCATGTCCGACCAGTTCGCCCAGAACGTCGAGAGAATTCCGCCGTGGTGCGTCATGTCGCGATACCAATCGGCGGCGCCTTCCCAGATGCACATGGCGGCTAAGTGCGGCGGCTGCAGTGACGCCACGTGCCACTGATTAATGCCGTAATAGGACACGCCATTGAGGCCGACCTTGCCGTTGGACCACGGCTGCACGCCGGCCCATTCGATGCAGAGAAAAAAGTCCCTGGTCTCGCGCGGCGCGAAGTGTTGGATATAGCCGGGTGAACGTCCGCACCCGCGCGAATCGACGCGCACGCAGACATAGCCATCGGGCACCCACTTCTCGGGGTCGACAACTTCCCAGTTTTGATACTTGTTGGTCGAGCCTGCCGTGACATCGGGATGAAGCTCGGCCATTCGATTCCAGGCGCTCGGATAGCCGTCCTGAAAGGCGAGCCCCTTGGCGTAAGGCCCGTAGGTCAAGAGCACCGGATACTTTCCCGCCCCAACCGGCCGAAACACGTCGGCCCTCAGCTCGAGGCCGTCATCCATCTTGATCGGCACATCCCAGTCAATCTGCATGCCGTCACGGATTTCTGATCTCTGCGCACTCATGACTTTCGTGTCATCCGGTCAGTGAGAAACTTGACGATCGCGACTGAATCAGCGGCGCCCTGGCCGCCGGCAACGGCCGCGGCATAGGTCGCGAATGCGGCCGCCGATGCCGGCATTGGCACGCCGAGGCCGCTGCCGGTTTCAAGAATAGCGGCGAAATCCTTTTGCATGCTGGCAACATCAAAGGCCACCGGCACGTTTTCGCCGAGGATTGCGGGGCGCTTGAGGCCGAGCACGGCGAGAGCCGCAGACGAATCCTGCAAGGTGTCGAGCATCAACTTGGCATCAAGGCCGCCCGCCTCGCCCATGGCCATCGCCTCGGCCAAAGCCTGCCAATAAACTCCCAAGGGAAGATTGACTACGAGCTTGAGCAACGCCCCCTGTCCGACCGCACCGGCGTGCATCACGCGCCGCGTCAGCACATCGAACACTGGCTTGGCCCGCGCCACGTCCTCAGCCGCGCCGCCAACAAACGCGAACAGCTTGCCGTCTCTCGCAGGGCCAACAGTGCCGCCGACCGGGGAGTCGACAAACCGCCCACCCTTGGCCTCGATCCGCACGGCGAGCGCTTTCACGGTCTCGGGCTTTAGCGTACTCATCTCGATGAACAGCTTGCCCTTCACGTCCGCCGCGAGAAACCCGTCGAACAATGCGATCACCGACGCATCGTCACTGAGCATTGATACGACGATGTCCGACGCGCGCACGAGATCAGCCGGTGTCGCCGCCACAACGGCGCCACGCGCCTTCAACGCATCGGCCTTGGCCGAAGTGCGATTCCAGACCGTGAGTTTATGCTCGGCGTCGAGGAAGCGCGGTGCCATGACTGCGCCCATCTTGCCGAGGCCGGCGAACCCGATGTTCATCATTCAGAAACTCGCAGAGACTTCAATGTCGTCCTAGCGAAAGCCAGGGTGACACCGGAGAAGTCGCTCCTCACGGACAATATGCGATCAGATCGAGCAGCGTATTGGCGCCCGGCACCACAAACGGACCGCCGAGGCGGATGGTGGTCGAGGCCGGCTTGTCGCCGGGGAAGTAGCGCGCCCACTCTTCAATGCTTTCCGCGAACCACTGGAAATCCGAGTGGAAACACACGCGCCGGCAGATCTGATCGACGGTGGTGTCGGCCGCCTCGCAGATGGCGTTGATGTTCTTCATCATGTAACGCATCTGCGCCTGACCGGGCGAGTTGTACCAGGGGAACGACGGATGGCGGACCATGCCGGCGGCGAGATTGCCGGTCGAATCGTTCGCCATCTGGGTCGAGAAGAACAGGTACTTGCCGGCCTTCACCGCATGCGGCTCGTGGCCGAGCGGTTTCGGTGCGTCCTTGGCCATGATCGTCGTCTTCGTGATCTTGGCGTTCTTGGTCAGCAGCGTCAGCGCGATCTCGATGCGGCTACCGCGCGCGCCCATGCCCATGTATGGAATCACGACGCGCGCCGGCGGATCTTTTGGAAACCACCGCTTCCACACGCGGTCCATCGCCGGAAAGTCGGACGGATGGCCAATGTGCACATCGGCCTTGACCGTGCGATCAAGCGAAGAGCCCGCCGCCTTCACGATCTTCTCGAGTTTCTGGAGAACGTAGTCGGTCTGCTTCTCGACAGCGGATTCGTACCAGAGATCGGGATTCGTATAGGCTTCCTTGGCGATCGGGCCGGGATCGCCCAAGTGTGTCGGGCTGAGCGCGCCGGCTTTCCAGTCAACCGGCGATTCGGCGTGAGTGAAAATCCAGTCGCCGCGGCGCAACGCTGCCGCGTGACCAGCCGGAGAATTGCCGACATCCGCCGGCGCGCCAAATAACTCATTCTTGCCGCCATCGTTGAGGCAAATCATGTCGACTTCGATCTTGGTGCCGTAGCAAAGCAATTCGCGCACGCCGAGATACGACGACGGCGGCGGCGTGCCTTTCACGAATTCCTTGCGTACATGCATGTACGGGCTGATGTCGAGCCCGGTCCAATGATCGTGGGCTTCGAATTCCTCTGGCACCGATTTCTCATCGACGAACCACTGCCACATCCGGACCATGTCCTTGTTGGTATCGACCCCGGACGCCTTGATGGTGTTGTGAAGATTGCGAAGGACGTAGCGCGACTGCACGGCCAACTCATTTTCGAGCAGCGGATTGGCCGCTTTCACCTCGGGAGCGAGGCCGGTCGCGAAATCGCTGGCGATGGTACCGGCAATGAAGACCCAATCGCCTGCCTTGATGGCGGGGCTGTAGGGCATCAACGGTTTCGGCACGCCGGACGCAAGCCCCGGCCATACGGATTCACGATCGCTTTTCTTTTTGGCAGCCATAGGATCCCCCATTTCGAGCGAACGGCGAGACTACGCAGCCGCAGAGACGGAAGCCAGTTCGGATTTCGAAATCGCCGATAAGGGATATGGACTGTCGCGCCGGCCCCGAAACACTTAGAAAGGACGACGTTTTGCAGGTCAGGACCAAGCCATGAAACTCGGTTACTTCACGATGCCGCTCCATCCGCCGGAGCGCGATTACCTTGCGACCCTAAGGGAGGACCGTGAAGCAATCATCCTCGCCGACAAACTCGGCTACGTCGAAGCCTTTGTCGGGGAGCACATCACCGACCGCGCCGAAGCGATCACGAATTGCGCAACCTTTATCGCCTCGCTGATCGACGCCACCAAGACCATCAAGCTTGGCACCGGCACGGTGAACCTGCCGAACAGCCATCCGGCGGCGGTGGCGGCGCAGATCGCCATGCTCGATCATTTGCTCGAGGGCCGGCTCCTGTTCGGCATCAGCCCCGGCGGCCTCAAGTCCGACATGGAAGCCTTCGGCAATCTCGATGCCAATCGCACCGAAATGTTCGTCGAGGCGATCGACCACATCATCGCGATCTGGACGCAACCACCGCCTTACAATCTCAAGGGCAAGTACTGGAACATCACGACCGAAAAGAACCTTGTGCCCGAGACCGGCCAGGGCATCATGCCGGTGCCGTTCCAAAAACCTTATCCGCCAATCGTGGTCACGGTCGTCGCCCCTTTCTCGAAGGGCGTGATCTCGGCCGCCGAACGCGGCTGGACGCCGATCTCGGCCAACTTTCTACAGCCGCCATGGGTGGCCTCGCACTGGCCGATGTACAAGCAGGGTTGTGAGAAGGCCGGACGCGTCGCCGACCCGAAGGACTGGCGTATTGCAAAAAGCATTTTCGTCGCTGACGACGAGGCCATGGCAAGACACTACGGCAAGGACCCATCAGGCCCTTACCACTTTTACTTCAAGCAGATGGTACGCAAGCTGGTTGGCAACGGACGGCCAGAGCTGTTCAAGTATGATCGATCTCTGCCTGACAGCATCATTACGCTGGAATACGTCGTCGAGAGTCTGGTCATCTGCGGCACGGTCAATAGCGTCGTTGACCAACTGCTGGCGTTCCGCGAAAAAACCGGCGACTTCGGTACGCTGCTTTACTGCGGTCACGATTGGGTCGACGCCAAGCTCGGACGGCGCTCGATGGAACTGATGGCAACCGAGGTCATGCCACGGGTCAATAGGGCGATTGGGCAGACTTGATCTGGTGTTTCTGAAAGCACTGTGGTTGTCTTCGCCCGACATAGCCAAACCAACAGGACCAACGATGATCTTCACACGACGCAACCTCGCCATCGCGATGGCGACTTCAATCATGGTGACAGTAATGGCGGCTTCCGCGGCAGACGATTGGGCAAGTCAACAAACGGCGTTTCTCGCCGAAAACGCCAAGAAGCCCGGCTGGAAGTCGACACCGAGCGGGCTGCAATACAACGTCCTCAAAGCTGGCGACGGCAAGACGCCGCGGCCCGCGCCCGGCAGCGAAGTGACCGTGCACTACGAAGGCAAACTGATCACCGGAAAGCTTTTCGACAGCTCGTACGAGCGCAATGAACCGGCGACTTTCCCACTGTCGGGCGTGATTTTCGGCTGGCAGGAAGGCGTGCCCTTGATGCGCGTCGGCGAAGTCTTCGAGTTCGCGATTCCCGCCAATCTCGGTTACGGCGATCGCGCACTGCCGTCGATCCCCGCGCAGTCGGTCCTCATGTTCAAAGTCGAGTTGCTCAAAGCCCACACGCCGGCGCCATGATCAATCGCGCCGTCAAAGGCTCTTTTCCGCACTGCCCTCACCCGCCCGCCAGTCGCTGGCAATCTTTTCCTCGTCGATCAATGTGCGCTGCACCGTGCGTCCGGCCTTGAGAAACTGGGTCATGCGGGTACGGTACTTGCCGTCGTCCGAGACGTTGATCAGTTCATAGACATATTCGTCGGGGCGGTCCTTGTAGACCATGTGCAGGAACACCGTGCGCTTGAACGGATCGGCCGGGTCGTCGAGTTGCCAGCCCTTGACGCGCTGGCTCTCGAAATGGATGCGGTCGTCGCGATACTCGCCGTAGGTCTCGAGCGTCTGCGAGGTACCGTCGGCGAAGTCGTAGTGATTGGTCTGGTGGTAGATCCTCGGCCAACGGTCATCGGGGAGGTAACGCTTGGTGACTCGGGACTTGAACTCGGACGCGATGCGGCCGGAGGCGTCGAGGCGCCTGAACGTGCCGACCCAAATGCCTTCGCAACGCGCCAGAACCGGAAAGCGGGCCTTGACCTCCGCGATCGATCGAGGCTCGGCGGCGCCGGCGGGCGCCACGACGGCGGTCAGACCAATCGCGCCCAACGCGGCGCGGCGGGTTTCAAACATGATTGAGGACTCCTCAGCGGGATGGTCCCTGGTAGAGTGGTTCGGCTGCGGAGGGAAATCAAATGCGCTCAATGCCCATTGTTCTCGCGGGGCTGCTCTTCGGCGCACCGGCGTTCGGCGACGACGCCGCGACCTGCGCCGCCCTGCGCGAGGTCGATTTCGCCACCCTACCCGACACGCCGACCCAGGTGATCTCGGCCGTCCTGGTGGCCGCGCGTGACATCCTGCCTGCCCACTGCCGCGTCGAGGGCTACATCGCGCCGCATGTCAATTTCGAGCTGCTGATCCCCTTCGCCGCCTGGAACGGTAAGCTGCTGCACCAAGGGTGCGGCGGCACCTGCGGCGTCATCGCCACGATCGAGGCCGACGACGCGCTCGCCCGCGGCTATGCGGTGGTCGCGACCGATCAGGGCCACCGCTCGACTCCCGCCGACAGCAAGTGGGCCTACAACGACCTGGTTGCCGAGGTGAATGCCGGCTACCGCGCGACCCACGCCACCACCGTCGCCGCCACGGCGATCATCGGCGCCGTGACCGGCCGCCCACCGGCGCGCCGCTATTTTCGCGGCTGCTCGAACGGCGGCCGACAGGCGATGCGCGCCGCGCAAGTGTTCCCCGGCGATTACGATGGCATCATCGCCGGTTCGGCGCCTCCGGGCGGCGATGCGACGCTGAACGGGCTCTGGGGCATGGCCAAGAACCAGCGCGCCGACGGCACGCCGATTCTGACCGCGCCGCTGCTACCGGTGATTCATGCCGCGGCCGTCGACGTCTGCGACGGCGACGACGGCACACGCGATGGGATCATCTCCGAACCGGCGCGTTGCCGCTTTCAACCGTCGACCTTGCGCTGTGGCGTGGCGCCGCAAGGCGCGTGCCTGACCGACGAACAGATTGACGTTCTGCAGGCGATCTACGACGGACCGCGCAATTCCACGGGCGCGAAGCTGGTGATCGACAGCGCCGGCGTTGGTACCGAGCTCAATTGGCGCGGCATGATTCCCGAGAACGCCACCGACCTCGCCAGCCGCCGCGCCGAACGCCGCCTCGAAGCGCTGAAGTACAACGCGTTCTGGGACGATCCGGGACCGCTTTACAAGCTCGCGGACTTCGACTGGGACCGTGACCCGCCGCGCATGCGGCTGACCGCCGTGCTGACCGAAGCCGCCAATCCTGACTTGCGGCCGTTCCGCGACGCCGGCGGCAAGATGATGATGTCGATTGGTACGCTCGACTACATCCCGACCCGATCGATGACCGACTACTACGAGGCGGCGGAGCGCGTCGCCGGCGGACGCGAAGCGACACAGGCGTTCCTGCGCATGTTTGTGATTCCGGGGATGGACCATTGTATGGGCGGACCCGGCGCCTGGATGATCGACACGCTGACCGCGCTCGAGCGGTGGGTCGAGACCGGCACGCCGCCCGATGCACTGATCGGTCACCACCCGAAGGACAATCGAGTGTTCACCCAGGGCTTTCCGGCCTCGCGTCTAAATCGGGAAAAACTCTGGCGTGACGCGAAGGCGCTGGCCCGCGCCACCGACTTCGCGCGGCCGCTGTTCCCTTATCCCGACCTCGCTCGTCATGATGGGAAAGGCGCGGTGACCGATCCCGGCAGCTGGGTTCGCGTCGCGCCCTAGCTCCCCGCCTTCGCGCGCGCCGCCGCGATTTCGGCAGGGAAGTCGATCTTCGAGGTTTCGGTCTTGCTCAGCACACCAGACAAGACTTTGCCGTTGACGATGAAGCCCGGCACCACCGCGATGCGGAGCGAGCGGGCGAGGTTCATCGTATCGAAAATGTACTTGTCGACGGCCGGGTCTTTCATGTCGGTCTTCAAGCGATCGAGGTCGCAGCCGACCTCGCCGGCAATACGGTAAATGTCGGCCTCGGTCAGCCGGCCTTTGTGCGCCAACATCGCGTGGTGGTACGGCTCGTACTTGCCCTGCTTCACCGACGCCAGTGCCGCGCGCGTCGCGACGACCGACTCAGGGGTCAGCACCGGAAACTCCTTGCTCACCAGTTTGATCTTGGGATCGTCCTTCAATAGTTGCTGAAGGCGCGGATCGACAGCCTTGCAGTACGGGCACTGATAGTCGAAGAACTCGACGATGGTGACATCGCCATTGGGGTTGCCAAGCACCGGCGTCATCGGGTCGGCGTTCAGATCCTTGGCGCGGGCACCCGCCGTCTTGCTCGACGCGGCATACAGGTTTGTGTCGTAGTCAGCGATGGCGCGATCGTAGATCGCTTTCTCGGCCGGAGTCAGCGTGGGCGCCGCATCGGCGGCAACCGCCGGAGGCGCGAGCAGCGCGAATAGACCAATGGCAAGCAGCTTGTTCATGGCGAGGCCTCCCGACCGTAGGGACCCAGTCTAGCCGAAATCGGCGCTCACCCGAGATGAGTTTTAAGGGCGCTCACGAATTGTTGAGGTTGCTCAAGCAGCGCGGCGTGCTTGCCGGGCTTTAGCCACGTCAAAGATACGGTCTTGATATTGGCGTGAAGCCATTGAGCTGCCGACAGAAAAATCGGTGCGTCCTGGTCGCCGCACATCACCATGGTCGGCGCCTCGATTCGGGCCGCAAACGGCTCACACGTAGCGTCGATCAGGGCCTCGCACGCCTTGGCATAGCCCTCGGCCGGGGTCGCGGCGAAGACTCGGCGGATATAGGCGACTTCGGTTCCTCCGGCTTCGATGAATGGCGCCGTG
Organism: Alphaproteobacteria bacterium; assembly: GCA_016869315.1. Classification (GTDB taxonomy): domain Bacteria; phylum Pseudomonadota; class Alphaproteobacteria; order Rhodospirillales; family Rhodospirillaceae; genus VGEM01. The sequence goes on from VGEM01000067.1 coordinate 10,893, forward strand.
AACCATGCCCCCAGAACGCCCTCGGTCAGCGCCGCCGTACCCTTAGCCCGCGCTTCGCCGCCGCGATCCAGGAGCCGCTGTCGCCACTCGGGCGTGTAGCTGGCTACCGTGTCGATCAAGACCAATCGGTCCGTCATCTCGGGGACATGTGCCGCGAAATGCTGCGCCACCAGGCCGCCAAGCGACACGCCTGCGATATGTGCGCGCGCGATCCCGTTCGCGCGCAGTGTCTCTGCCAGTTGCCGGGACAAGTCCTCAATGGCGTATCTGGAAGCTGGCACGGGTGACGCGCCGTGGCCGGGAAAATCGTAGGTGATCAACTCGTACTGCTCGCGCAACGCATCGACCGTGCCGCGCCAGATGTGGTGGTCGACCCCCAGGCAATGCATCAGCACGACCGGCGCTCCGCGCCCGACGCGATGCAACCGTGGCAACGGCAAGGCATTCACGAGCGGCCTCGCGCCAAAACGTCGTGCACAGCCGCGGTGTCGCGCGTGCCGCCTTCAGCTGTCGCCTCGGCGTAGAGTGACTTGGTGGCATTGAATAAGGGTGTATTGGCGCCCAGCGCAGCGGCGAAATTTGCGATCAGGTCCATGTCCTTCTGCCAAACATCGAGCTTCATGGTGGCCGGCTCATAATCGCCCCTCACCATTATCGGACCGCGGATGTCGAGCATGCGCGATCCGCCGGCGCCAGGGCCGATCACCTTGAGCAAAACGTCGAGATCGAGCCCGGCGCGCCGGCCAAGCGCGACCGCTTCGGCGGTCGAGACGTTATGAATGGCGACCAGCAAGTTGGCGATCAGTTTCAGTTTCATGCCATTGCCGAATGGCCCGACGTAAGGATGCGCCTTGGCGAACGCCGCGAACACCGGCGCGCATTGCTTCACGGCGGACTCATCGCCGCTGGCGAAGACAACAAGATCGCGATTGACCGCCTGGGCGCCGGTGCCGCTGATCGGACAATCGAGCAACGTCATTTTGCTCGTTGCCAGCCGTTCGCGTGCAGCGCTCTTTGAATCGAGTGCAAGCGTGCTGAGTTCGACCACGATCGCCTTGCGGCGCACCCGCCCAAGTTCGCCGACGACCTCCGCCAACGCCGCATCGCTGGGCAGGCTTGTCAGGATCACGCCACACGCCTCGGCGACCGCCGCGACCGACCGGGCTGCGGTTCCGCCCGCGGATGACAGGGCCGCCGTGCGGGTCGAATCAACGTCGAATCCAACCACGTCAAAACCGCCCTTCATCAGGTTTCGGGCGATGGCCAATCCCATGATGCCGAGACCGACAACGCCGACCGGCGGTGAACTGTTTTGTGACATGCCGCGCAGTCTTGGTCTTGAACGCGACCCGGCGCAAGTGGGATTGTCGCGCCATGGCGCCACGTCCTTCCACGTCGAACCGAACTGTAACCGCGGCTATCACGACGGCTGCACGGGCATTGGCACGGGCCAAGGTGGGGCTTGGTCATGGCACGTCGACCGTCCTCGATGAGGCGGCGTTTCTGGTCGGTGAAGCCATCGGCTGCGCGCCGGATCGCCTCCACACGCGCATTGCTTCGGTTGTGACGGCAAACCAGCAACGCACGATCGATCGCTGGGTCGCGAGCCGGATCAAGAGCCGCAAGCCTGCATCCTACATCACGGGAACGGCCTACCTTCAGAACGAGAAATTCGTGGTCGACGAGCGGGTGATCGTGCCGCGCTCGTTCATCGCCGAGCTGATTCATTCTGATCACATCGTCGGCGGCGCAGCGTTCATTCCGAAACCTCAGAAGATCAAACGCGTACTCGATCTGTGTACGGGATCGGGCTGCCTCGCGATCCTGGCTGCGAAGGCGTTTCCAAACGCTGTTGTCGACGCCGTCGAGTTGTCGGGCCAGGCCCTGGCCGTAGCGCGCATCAACGTGGCTCAACATCGGCTCAAGCGCCGGGTTCGGTTGTGGAACGGCGACCTGTTCGCGCCGCTTCCCGCCCAGAAATACGACCTGATCATCAGCAACCCACCCTATGTGTCGCCGGCCTCGATGCGCAAACTTCCGGCCGAGTATCGGCGCGAACCGGCGATGGCGCTTGCCGGCGGCGGCGCTGACGGCCTCGACATCGTCACGCGGATTATCGACGCGGCGCCGGCATGGCTTGCCGCCGGCGGCGCATTGATATGCGAAGTCGGTGGCGGTCGCAGCGCGCTCGAGAAGCGCTATCCGTCTCTGCCTTTCCTCTGGCTCGATACCGCCGAAAGCACGGGCGAAGTGTTTTGGATTACGGCCCCGGACCTCCAAGACAGTTGACTGTTGTGGCGGAGCGTTCCGGCCAGCTAACCTGAGGCACTGGTGGCGGCGGACGTTCTTCTTCGGGTTATGATGACAGCGTGCTCAAGCGAGATGAGTGTACTGTCGCCGCAATCCCTGCGCGCGGCGTAGGGTTCCGCTGGCACCGCCCCCGATTGAAGGAGTGCGCAATGATGTCCGTTCGAAGCATACTTGCGGCGATCCTGTTCAGTTGTGTGCCGATGTCCGCCATGGCGGAAACGATCGCGGTGATCGGCACCGGAATGATGGGAGGCGCGCTGGGCCCGCGCCTCGCCGCCTTGGGCCACGATGTCGTCTATGGTTCGCGGGATCCGGGCGCCGAGCGAATCGCCAGGCTGCTGGCGCGCACCGGGGAACGCGGCCGCGCTGCCGGTCAGCAAGAGGCGGCGAGCGCCGGAAGCATTGTGATCCTGGCCCTGCAGCGCAAGTCCGCAGAAGGCGTCGTGCGCAACCTGAAGGATGCGCTGTCGGGCAAAATCGTGGTCGACGTCGGCAACGCCGTCGAATCAGGCCCCGACGGGATTCCGCAATACGCCGATGGCTTGTCATCGGGCGAGATGGTGCAGTCGATCGTGCCTGCCGCGCGCGTGATCAAGGCCTTCAACGCCGTCGGCTTTCACATCATCAGCGATCCGAAGCGGGCCGGCGGCGCGGTGACCGTCCCTGTCGCCGGCGATGACCCCGAGGCCAAGGCCGCCGTGATGGCGCTTGTGACCTCGCTCGGTTTCGAGACCCTTGATGTCGGTCCGATCCGGACCTCGCGGATTCTCGAGGGGATGGCGGCGCTGTACCGCATCCCCCATTTCGCCGGGCGCCCGGGCGAGTCGTTCGAATACTACTTACGGCGGACCGCCGAACCGGATCGCGCCGAAACCCGCGCGACCAGCGGCCGCG
>VGEM01000068.1 GCA_016869315.1 Alphaproteobacteria bacterium
ACAAGCGGTTGATCGGTCATCGATTTCTCCCTGGCGAACCAAGAGCTTAACAAGCCAGGATTCGCGCCGGAGTGCAAATTCCAAGCGCTGAAATCCGCCGAAAGCGCTTATCTGACGGCCAGAGACAGCGATATGATCGGGGTAATGTCGCCGGCTTGTCCGGTGCCTTGCCGCCTGGGGAGGCCGCCATGCAGAGTTCGATTCCGCAACCCTACCGCCACGCCATCATGCCGGTGCCGTCGCACGACGAGCACGCGCGTGAAGATTTCATCGCGCATCTCAAGATCCACATGACCGACCACGTCTACCCCTTCGACGAGGCGATCTACGAGCAGCGGGTCAAGCCACGCGTCGTCAAGGAGCTGGGCCGCGCACCGAAAGATTGCGACGAGATGCGCAAGGTGATGATGGACGAGCCCTTCACCCAGTTTTGGAGCGCCATCGCCCGCAATCTTCAGGACATGTTGTGGGCCAACCAGGCCGAGATCGTCGCTCATCAGGTGACGCGCCTGACGGCCGCTTACCACGCGGCGCGCAAGCAGCCGCTCGGCAGCCTGACGATTGACTCGAACTTCAAGATGCCAAGCTACATCGACAACATCGACATCCACCGCATGCCGGGCGGATATCAGACCAGCTTCGACGACGAGGACATCTTCGCCGGCGCGGTCTACGATCGCGGCGCTTTCTACTATGGCAAGGGCCGCGCCGACCCCAAGGGCGGCACCGGCGCGCGCGCGTTTCATTCCGTGCTGCAGCTGCGCTACCCCGGTTTCAGCCCGAAGCGCATGCTCGATTCCGGCTGCAGCACCGGCGGCAACACGACCGCCTGGCCCGATCTGTTCCCGGACACCGAGATTCATGCCATCGATGTCGGCGCGGCGATGCTGCGCTATGCCCATGCCCGCGCCGAACATCTCGGCAAAAAAGTGCACTTCAGTCAGCAGAACGGCGAGCGGACCAATTTCCCCGATAACTACTTCGATCTGGTGATCAGCGGCGGCGTCTTCCACGAAACGTCGCGCCGCGCCGCCGACAACATGATGGCGGACATCTTCCGCGTGCTGCGTCCGGGCGGCATCGCGCTGTGCTACGACATCCCCTACGGCGGCGATTACCCGTTGCACAGCCAGTTCATGCTGAACTGGGATTGCTATTACAACGCCGAGCCGTTCTGGCGGCAGTGGACCGCCATCAACCGCACCGACTTCATGGCCAAGGCCGGATTCGATCGCGCCAACATCTGGGAAGCCTGGGGCGATCGCGACGAACACGGACGATACACGCTGTTCGACAAGCCGTTCGACGCGCTGCACCCCTCTGCCCGCGGTGGCTTGGGCCGCGTGCAGTTTTTCGGAGCGATGAAGTAGTCAGGAATCAGATTGCGCCATCCGCGCGGCTTCCGCGCGATAGTGGCGGAATCCCCAGAGCAACCCGAGATTCGCGACCAACCCGGTGGCGACGCAGGTGATGGTCCAGCCATACCTGAGATGCGCCGGATCGCCCAGGAGATCGGTGGCAAGCCCCACCGCCGGCGGGCCGATCTGGGCGCCGAGCAGGTTCATCACCAGGAAACTCAGCGCCGAAAGCTGACCGCGCAGGCGGTTGGGCGTGATCGCGACGATGGCCGTGACCGACGCTCCCGCCGTCATCGCCATGCCGGCCATGCCGAGGGCGAACAGCGCGACACCCAGTTCCGGCGTCGGCATCAGGCTGAAGCTGCCGAGGAACACCATGGTCATGACGATGCCAAGCCACATGACGAAATAGGGCGCATGGACGACGCCACGACGCACGCCGTACGCCGCCAGCCATCCAGCCAAGTTGGTGAACCCGATCCCGGTGCACAGCAAAACCGTGCCGATCGCCACGCCGGTGGTGGTCGCGTCCCAGCCCCAGGTGCGGAGAAACAGCGGCGGCGCCCAAAAACTGCCGGCGCCGATCAGCGTGCTGCCCCAAGAGGCAAAGGCCGCCGCCAGGAATGGCCGCCAATGCCGGACGACATACTTCATGGCATCTGAGAACGAGAACAGCCGCGAATCGGCGCGATCACGCCGCACGGGCTCCTTCACCGTCAGGAAGAACAGCGCGGCGACGATGACGCCCGGCAGCCCGACCACCATGAAAGCCGTCTGCCACGCCGCGAGTTCGCCGACGATCGGCAGCACCACCGGCGGCGTGGCCAGAATGGCCGCCAATGCCAGGCCGCCCAGCAAGTACGTCGAGCCGGCCCCCAGCGACGACGAACTCAGCCAGAAGGCGATCGCTTTGGGGCGCGTCTCCTTCGGGAACAGATCGCCGATCAGCGACACGCCGGCCGGCCCTTGCGTCGCTTCGCCGACGCCCACCGAGGCGCGCGCCACGAATAGCAGCCAGAAACGATCGGCCAGACCGCACAGCGCCGTCATCACCGACCAGAACGCGACCGCGACCGACACCATGATCCGGCGGTTGAAGCGGTCGGCGATCCAGCCGAACGGCAGGCCGAAGATCACGTAGAGCAGAATGAAGGCCGGACCGATGAGAAGGCCGATCTGGAAATCGGTCAGCGCCAGCGCCTGTTTGATCGGCTCAATCAGCAGGCTCAGGATGTACCGATCCATGTAGCTGAAAATGCCGATCAGCGTCAGCAGCCCGGTGACGTACCAGGCGGTGGACGACGACGGATAGGGCGGCGGCGCCGATGGCGGGGTCACCGCTGCCGTCCCTTCAGGTCTTGCCCGTCGCCCGATCGAGCGTCGCCGCCGTCTGGCCGTAGAGAATCTTCTGCGACTCCGGCGTGACGATCGGCTTGGTGGTCATCTTATCGGCGAGCGCCCACGCCCTGACGGTCGCCGGCCGCGCCTTGATCGCATCGTACCAGCGCTTGAGATGGGGAAAATCGTCGAGGTTCTGGGCCTGGCGCTCGTGGCGGGTCACCCACGGATAGCTCGCCATGTCGGCGATGGAATAATCGCCGGCGACAAACGGGCGGTCGGCGAGACGGTTGTTGAGCACGCCATAGAGGCGGTTGGTTTCCTTGCCGTAGCGCTCGACAGCGAAAGGAATCTTCTCGGTGGCGAAGTGCCGGAAATAGATATTCTGCCCGGCGATGGGGCCAAGGCCGCCCATCTGCCAGAACAGCCACTGGCTCACTTCGGCGCGGCCACGCACATCGGCCGGAATGAACTTGCCGGTCTTTTCGGCGAGATACAGCAGGATCGCACCCGACTCGAAAAGCGAGATCGGCGCGCCGCCGCCCGCAGGCGCGTGATCGACAATGGCGGGAATGCGGTTGTTGGGCGCAATCGCCAGAAACTCGGGCTTGAATTGCTCGCCGGTCGAGATGTCGACCGGAATCATCTTGTACGGCGTTCCGGTTTCTTCCAGGAACAATGTGATCTTGTTGCCGTTTGGCGTCGGCCAGTAATAGAGATCGATCATCGCAGTCCGCTCCGTTTTTGCCGTTTGACCACTTCGGCGATCTTGCGTTGGGCATTCTCGGCCGAGGTGTCGCCGACGTAGGGTTTCTTGAAATGGCTCTGCACCGACGGGCGCTCGACCACGCGGTCCCACCACGCCGTCAGCTTGGGCCGCCCGACGCGCCAGTCGAACCGCGGCGGCACGGGGGCCATCAGTTCCTTGTCCGAGACGTGCCAGTGCAGGTAGCTCAGGGCATGGAGCGTCGCCGCCTGGCCGATGTCGAAGGTCGTGAGGCGGCCGGCATCGGCCTCCATGGTGTCGAGCGCACGGATGACCTTGGGCCAGTTCCACTCGACCACGTCGGCGCGCGGGTGGGCTTCCTGCGGCTCGTAGCCGACCTTGATGGCGAGATCGAAGGTGATGTCGGCCAGGCAAAGCCGCGTGATCGCATCCCAGCGCGCGTCGCCCACGGCGGGAAACAGCGGCGAAGTGGTGTTGAAGCTGTCGAAAAACTCGCAGATCGTCTGGCTGCCATAGAGCACCTTGCCCGTGTCGAGCGCCAGCGTCGGCACCTTGGCCAGCGGGTTGATGGCGCCGAGACCGTACCCTTCCCGGCGCGGATAGATTGGCACGAAATCGAGCCGGCCCCACAGCCCAGCCTCATGGGCCGCGACCAGGACCTTGTGAACGAAATCGTGAACCGGCGTGTAGAACAGCGTGAACGTGCCGGCCGTCGCCGTTGCCATGGCCCCCTCCCCCGAATCTCAGGGCAAGGTTAGCCGACACAGCCTTTGTCGTCAGCGTCTCAAAAACACCCTTGCCGCAATCAAGTTTGCGAATTTGCGCCGCTAACCGGGTTTTTGGTGTAGCGATCTAAGATCCAGAGTCTATTTCTTGCGTGCCGCGTGCATCTTGCTGAGCGATTGAAATACCTCATCCTCCGATATTTCAGCGGCCACGACATCGCATCTGACGAATGCGGTCTGCATGGCACTTCGCGACACTGTTGGCTCATCATATAATTGCTGTACGAGATCGAACTCGATCCATGTCTTCGGGCGAGAATTTCGAAGCCCGATTGCTCCGTCTTTCGTTACGCGCCTTATATCTACAATCTCGGACCACGGTATGACACGACTCCATTCACGGCAGTAAACACCTCGATCACCGTATGCGATTTCAACTGGTGACTCACGCCAGTCAAAAACTCCCCATGCACCCGACTCAACCGCGGTAAATCCTGTCCCAAGCACCATGACGCCTGAAAAAATCCTTGTCGGCAAGTCGGACTCTTTGACCAACAGGAAAATAAAACCCGAGCAACACAACGCCGACACTGTGGCCAATATTAGAGATGGAAATGGATTGCTGTGCAGGACGCGACCGTCCGCAAAGGCTTCCGTCAAGTCTGTTGGCACGCCGACATCTCCCGCTTGACTCAATGCTGAGCACACAGAGGCGTTTTGTCGCAGCCTCGGGTACCGGTTATACAAGCAATCTCGGCAGCGGATTGATTTGCCTCACTTCTCCATCTTGAACGTGATCACCAGTTCCGCGTCGGGGAATGCCACCGCCTTGCCTTCGACGCGCCTTGGCTCGAACGCCCATTGCTTGACAGCGTCGAGCGTCGACTTGTCGAAGACTTTCTCGGGGTAGGCAGAAATGACTTCCGCGCCATCGACGCGCCCTTCGGACGTGATCGACACGCGGAGATGGACCCAACCCTCGACTTGGTCGGCAACGAGTTCAGGCCGATAGACCGGTGGAACGCGCTTGATCGCGGGTGGCGCCGATTTCGGTTTCTCCTGTGCCAAGGCCGACGAGGCGGCGGACACAAAGAGAGTCGCCATCGCGGCGGAAAACAATTGAGCGTAAACCTTCGTCATCGACGATCCCTCCGATCATGGGACCGTCATTATCTGGCTCACGCTGGGGGAGAATCAGCCTGTGTTTTCGCCGACTTACTTGAACAGCCTGGCAAAATTGCGCTTCTTGCGCTTTTTCCAGAAGCCGCGGTGGTAGGCATCGGACGCGATCAGCGGGATCACCGTGGTCGCTTCGGCGAACACCATTTGTTCGCACGCCGAATCGACCTTGCCCCAGGAATTGGCTTCCTTGAGGGTCGAGGACGAGCAGGCGCCGTCACGGACATCGGCCACCGTGATCTGCACGGCGTATTTGTGCATCTCCACGTCTTTGTGACCCAGCACTTCGGCGCACACCACGGTGTCCTGGACGAAGTTTTTTGGCACGCCGCCGCCGATCATCAACAGGCCGGTGGTGCCGGCCTTGAGCTTGATGTCGGTCAATTCGCGGAAGTCGGCGATCGAATCGATGGTCATGTGCTTTTTCGGGTTTCGCACCTGATGCGAGACCAGACCGAAGCCGGCCGATGAATCGGTGAACGCCGGACAGAAGATCGGCACGCCGGCGTCGTAGGCGTTCTCGATCAACGAGCCCTTCTTCTTGCTGTTCTTCTTCAGCCAGCGGCCCATCTCCCAGATGAACTCGCGGCTCGAATACGGGCGCGGCTCCAGCATGTCGGCGATCTTTCCAATCGTGGCGTCGCAGTACTGGAGGTCTTCCTCGTCGATATAGGTGTCGTAGATGCGATCGATGTAAAGATCGCGCAGTTCCTTGTCGTCCACCGCCTGGCTGCCCTGGAAGTGCTTGAAGCCCAGCGCTTCGAAGAAATCCATGTCCACGATCGAAGCCCCGGTCGAAACGATCGCATCGACCATGCCAAGCTTCACCATGTCGGCATAGACCTGCATGCAGCCGCCGGCCGAGGTCGAACCCGCCAAGGTCAGGACAATCGAGCACTTCGGATCGGCCAGCATCTGATTGTAAATCTCGGCCGCCCGCGCGGTGTCGCGCGAGGTGAACGACATCTTGCCCATGGAGTCGATCAAGGGGCGGGCGTCGAAGGCGGTGAAGTCGATGTGCTCGACCGGCGTGGAAAGAAGCGCCGCTTTCTTGTTGGATTTGTTTTTGCGAGCCGCCATGGCGTTCATCCTATGTGACGTGGGGGATTAGGGAGCTTCCCGAAACGCGCAAACCCGATACGCGCACAGGGGAAACGCCCAAGACGTGTCGCTTGTTCGCATGTCCGACTGCGAACTGGAAGCGCGATCTGTCGGGACTTTCTTTATTCGGCCGCGGCCGGGTGATCCTCGCGCTCGGCCTCGATCGGGGCGAGCAATGAGAGCTGAGCCGGTTGGGCCGGCGCCGGTTTTGGCGCCGGGCGCGAAGCCCGCGCCAGAGTGACCGGCTTTGGCGCCGGGCGGACGCCCGTCACCAATGTCGCCTGAGCACGTGGGCGCTCGAACGCAAACGGCGCCGCTTCCGGCCACACGGTGGCAACCGCTTCGTAGTGGAAGCCGTTGAAGCGGGTCTGCATGGTCGAGCCGTAGGCGCCGAGCATGCCGATCTCGATCCAGTCACCCTCTTGGGTATCTTCGGGCAGCAGGAACGGGCCCTTCATCTTGTCGAGATTGTCGCAGGTCGGCCCATAGAAGCTGAACGGGATCAGCTTTTCGGACGGCGGCAGCGCACCGGCGTTCTGAGGCGTATTGCCCTTGCCGCCCTTCTTGGGGCGCACCAGGCGCACCGGGAATTTCCAGCCCAGGGCGCCGGCGTCGAACAGACTGCCGTAGGTGCCGTCGTTCAAATAGAGCCGGCGACCCTTGCGCAACGTGACGCGCGCCAGGATCGAGGCGCCGGCCGCGACCATCGCCCGGCCGGGCTCGCACCACAGTTCGGTGCCCTGGTCGACGAACGGCTTCGCGGCCGCCTTGATGGCGTCCATGAAGGCTTCGAGCGGTGGCGGGGTCATATCGGGGTAGATGGCCGGGAAGCCGCCCCCGACATCAAGAACATCGAGCTTGACCTTGGCCTTGGCGACGATGTCGGCCGCACGGCCGATGGCGCCGACATAGGCCTTGGGGTCCATGCACTGCGAGCCGACGTGGAAGCAAAGCCCGACCCGGGCCGCCACTTTGCGCGCCTGGCGCAGCAGATCGACCGCGCTCGAGGGCGCCGCGCCGAACTTGCCGGAGAGATCGAGCGCCGCCGAGTTGCCGGCGACGGCGACACGGATGAACAGGCCGAGATCGCGGGCCGATTTGGTCTCTTCGACGATCTTCATCAGCTCGGCCGACGAATCGAGCGCGAAATCGCGGATACCTTTCCGGTAAGCCTTGCGGATCGCTTCGCGCGACTTCACGGGGTGCATGAAATGGAGCTTGGCATCGCGGAACAGTCCGCGCACGACGCGGATTTCTTCGAGCGAGGCAACGTCGAAGTGCCGGATGCCGGCCGCGTACATATGACGCAGCATATCCGCGCCGGGATTGCATTTGACGGCGTAGAGAACCTCGCCGGGGAATAAGTCCTGGAACCGGCGCGCCTGGGCGCGGACCGCTTCGGGGAAAATGCACTGGACGGGGGCTTCCGGCTTTAGCCGCTTCGCCACTTCGTCGACAGTCCGGAACAGGTATTCCGGGGTGGTGATGTTTTCGGTTCGTTCGCTGCCAAGCAGCCGACTAGGGTGTTCGTCCATCTCTTCCTTGTACCGCCTCAGATCCGGTCCTTCTTGTCCGCGGTCTCTTCTGCGCCGCGGTTCTTGTTAACCCAGCCCCGTACGGACCATCCGTCGGGAACCGATGTCGAGCGTCGTCGGTATGCGTCGCGTCGCTGTCCCCGGCTTCTTGATCGTCGGCAGGTCCGCTTCTACGGCTGCCGGCTGGCCAGTGGAGCACCGCCTCTCTATCGATCGGGTCTTCTCAATCTCGGGAAGGGCATGCACGGCCTCCTTTGATCAATCAGACCCTTTGATCTCTCAGACCAAAGCCCAACCAACGAAAGGACGCTTACGTCGTTGCTTAACGGCGGGTTGCTTTAGGCACGTGCGCGTACGTCGTCAATTCGCATTTACTCTCATCAGGCGAGAAAGCAAGCAAAAAGACTCGCCCGCCAGATTTTTTTTGACTCCGTTGCATCAATGCGTCGATGCTGCCGCGCGACGCGCCGCCCATGGCCGCGTCGATAGCCGATGGAGATGAACAAATGCTTGAGGACTTCCCGCTCACGGCCCTGGTGACGACGATCTCGCTCGGCGTCTACCTCTGGGTGACGCTCAAGGTTGGCGGCGCCCGCGCCAAGCACGGCGTCAAGGCGCCGAGCATCGACGGACCGCCCGATTTTCAGCGGGTTTTTCGCGTTCAGCAGAATACGCTCGAACAATTGGCGCTGTATGTGCCGGTTCAGTGGATCTTCGCGCTGGCCTGGGGCGACGTCGCGGCCGCGGCCGTCGGCGCGCTGTGGCCGATCGGGCGGATCATGTACGCCCTCTCCTACTATCAGGCTGCCGAGAAGCGCGGCGCCGGGTTTGGCATAACCTTCCTGTCGTCGGGCGTCTTGCTGATCGGCAGCCTGGCCGGCGCCGTCATGACGCTGATCTGAGCGCGCCGGCGACTCGGAGGCTCGAAAAGAGCGGGGCGCAGCCGGTGGCTGCGCCCCGTTTCGCTTCAGAGATTGCTGCGGTATTAATAAGTGTACTTGGCCGTCAGGTGCCATTCCCGCCTTGCCGCCGGGTACCGGGCATTGACCACGCCCGCGATGAACAGCGTCGTGAACGTGTAGTGGCGATCAAGAAGGTTCCGGCCCGAGGCGGTCACCGACCACTGGCCGTCCTCGTGGGTCCAGCCGATCCGGGCATCGACCAGGTCCTGGGATTTCACCCGGGTTAGGAAGGTTTGCACGGTGCCGGGGAAGAAGCTGGCGCGGTGGGTATAAGTGCTGCCCACAGCGATCTCGCCGTCCATGGCGGGCACCGGGACATTCCAATCGAACCCGACCGAGCCCTCGAATGCGGGCGTGGTCGGTAGTCCGGTGGCGCGGTTGGTGGCGACATCCGAGGTCGGGTCGACCCGGGTGTACTTGTCCGACATGGTTGCGACCGAGGCCCGCAAGGTCAGCTCGTCGGTGGCGGCATAAGTCGCTTCCACCTCAAGGCCGTGGACGCGCGCCTTACCGGCGTTGCTGGTGGCAACCGCGCCGGCGGCGCCGACGAAGGCCTGCAACTGGAGGTCACTGAACTTGTTGAGGAAGTAGGTGGCGTTCAGGCGCATGCGGTTATCGGCGAATTCCGACTTGAAGCCGGCCTCGTAGGTCCACACGGTTTCTTCGTTGAAGGTCGCCTGGAAAATGGTCGCGGTATTGCCGCGGCCGTTGAAGCCGCCGCCCTTGAAGCCTTTTGCGGCGTTGGCGAACAGGAACACGTCGTCGCTGGCCTGATACTCGGCGCCGAACTTGGGCGTGAACTCCTTGAACTTCTTGTCGGTGGTCACACGCGTCGTCGGCGCGACCGCGAACACCGGGAAGCCCGAGGTGCCGGTAAAGTTCGCGGTGGCATCCTTCTGGTCGGTCGAGTAGCGGCCGCCCAGGGTGATGCCAAGTTGCTCGGTCACGTAGAACGTGCCCTGGCCGAACAGCGCGTAGGAGTCGGTGGCCAGATCGAGGTTGGTCTCGTTGCGCACCACGAACGGAATCGGCAGGGCCGGAATCCCCTGCGGAATGATCCGGCTGTCGAGGTAGCCCTGGGTGGTTTCGCGGAAGTAATAGGCGCCAAACACCGACTTGAAATTGCCGTCGGCGAGGTCGCCTGAGAACTTGAGCTCGTGGCTCATCTGGTCGTTGTCGACTTCGGTCAGAATGTTGAAATTCGACCGGACCGTGCCGTTGGCCAGCCGCTGCCCGCCCGACACGTCGGCGAACGAGTCATCTGTCAGGCTGAGATAGCTGCCGATGTACTCCAAGTTCCAATCATTGGAGAAATCGTAGGTCAGTTTGCCGTTGAAGCCGTTCTGCTGGGTCCGGCCAACCGGCACGAACGGGACGGTGACCCGGAAGAAGCTGCCCGAAATCGGCCGCCCATCGAGGTTCGAGGCCGCGGTCACCGAATTGTGCTGGTTCTTGTCGCGGGTCCAGAAGGCGCGGAAGACGATGTCGAGATCGTCCGACGGCGTGTAGTGGAACACACCACGCAGACCGCCGTATTTGCGCTCGTTGACCTTGCGACCCAAGACCGTGTTGAAGCGGTCGCCGCCGCGATCCATGTAAATGCCGGATAGGCTCGCCGCCAGTTTATCCTCGATGATCGGAAACTGGAACGTTCCGCGGGTCTTGAATTCATTGTATCGACCGTAAGACACATCGGCCTTGCCGGTGGTCTCGCCATTCGGAACGACGGTCACGATCTTGATGGCGCCGACGGCGCTGTTGCGTCCGTAGAGCGTGCCTTGCGGGCCACGCAGGACTTCGATCCGTTCGATGTCGAAGAATTCGGTATTCAGGGCGTTGCCGCGGGCCTGGTAGATGTCATCCACGTAAAAGCCGACCGACTGCTCGGCCGTCGGGATGGTGTTGTCGTTCTGACCGGCGCCGCGCAGGAACGTCCGAACCGTGGCCGGGCTTGCCGAGGCATTCGAGATAAACAGGTTTGGCGCCCGCGACGATAAGTCGATCATGGCGTTGACCTGAGCTTTTTCCAACTCGGACGCCGTAAACGCGGTGACGGCGACCGGCGCCTGTTGCAGGTTCTGCTCGCGACGCTGAGCGGTGACGACGATTTCCTCGAGAACAGGCTGCTGTGCGTTGGCATCGACGGTCAACGTCACCATAGCCGCACCAAGCAACAGGCGAGACTTGAATGGCATGGTTTCCCTCATTTTGAGATCGCGTTGATCTATCGCGCCAGGTCCTTGAAGACCGCTGACCCGGCGCTCGTCATGTGTTGCGAGCGACTTTTACATCAACGAAATTTAGCCGCAAAGCCACGAAAGGTAGAACAGCGCAAAAGGAGTGTTGCACTTCAGCAACATTCTTAACTCAGCGGCCATCGGGCTGATGGACTTTCCGCCCCGCCATGGTGATCAGCAGAAAGGCCGGCATCAGCAGTATCAGCCCGGCAATGAAGGGGGCGTGGGGTCCGAGGCGAGCGAAGATGATCCCCGACACCAGTGGCGTCGCCACCCGGCCGAGGTTGCAGGCCGACTGAAAGATACCCATGGCCCAGCCGCGCTGGTCGACCCGGGCGCATTTGCTGACCAGCGTCGTTGTGCCCGGCATGAAGAAGCCGTTGGCGGCCGAGACCACGCAGGCGGCGAGCATGACCAGGAGCAGATTCTCGGTCACGATCATGATGGCCAAGCCGAAGGAATAGAGGGCGATTCCGAGCCCGATCAGCCGGACGTCGCCGATCGCCTTGGCGATTCGCCCAACCAGTCCGACTTGCACGACGGTACCGACCAGTCCCATCACCGAGAACATCGTGCCGATCTGAGGCGGGCCATAGCCAAGGACGAGATTGGCGTAGAGGGAAAACGTCGTGTCAAACATCGAACCGGCGGCGACATAAACGAAACTCAGCAGCACCAGCAGAAAAAGTGGGCGGTTGCGCCAGATGTCGCGCACGCCGGCGGCGGCGACCGGAGCATCGAGCGTATTGCCTGTGTGAGGCTTGGCGCGTTTGTGCGGCGGCAGGGTCTCGGTCATGAGGATCATCGTCACGACCAGCGCCACCAGGCTCATGCCGCCCGCGCTGAAGGCTACCCGGGTCAAGTTCTCCGCGCTGCCGTCGCCGGCGATAAAGCCGCCGACGGCAGGTCCAGCGACAAAGCCCAGATTGAAGGCGCCGCCGATCAAACCCATGTTGCGGGCGCGGTTCTCGTCCGAGGTCAGGTCGGACACGGCGGCAAAGGCAACCGAGACATTGCCCGCCATCAACCCGCCAACCGCGCGGGCCGCCAGAAGCATCGGGAGCGAATCGGCGTAGGCGAGCAACGCGTACGACGCCATCGCGCCGACCAGGCTGATCAAGAATATCTGCTTGCGCCCGATCCGATCGCTGAGTCGGCCCCAGAACGGCGAAGAGATGAATTGGCCAGCAGCATAGACGGCGATCAGCACCGTGATCCAGTCGGGCGACACGCCGGCACGCATCGCGAAAAAAGGAAACAAGGGCATGACCAGCGTCACGCCAAGCATGCCTACAAAAACGACGGCGCAGAGAGGAAGCATGGGTCGAGGGGGATTCGAAGGACGCGACGAACCCAGACCATGGACCGACTACGGCTCGCGCACCAGCCGCGCGATGTCCGCCGTTCCTGCCTCGGACGCCTTGCCTTGGTAACGCCCGATCTCGCGACCGTCTTTGGCATACACGATGATCAGGGGGCTCGACCGATCGCCCACGCCAAGCTGAGGAAACACGACTTTTTCTTCGACGAAGAGCGGCACGACGCGCGCCCGGGCGGCGTCGTCCTTGTAGATGCCGCGCATCCCGCCGGTGATGAAACCCCTGACGATCGCCCCCGGGTTCGGGATCAATGGCGTGTTGAATACGGAGACCGCGCCGTCTTTAGCGAGAGGCACGAGCGCAGCATCCCAGGCATCGACCTCGGCCTGCATGTCGCGCCCGAAGCTGATCAGAAGAACGTTCCGTTCGGCGGCGAAGTCGGTGGGCCAGGCGAATTTTTTCTTGGCGAGGGATTCCGCCTTGAGCATCGGAAGCTGGTCTCCGGGCGCGGCGAACGCCTGAGTGACGGCCAATGCCGCGGCAATGACGATCCATCTCATGGCGAAATCATTCGGCGGCGCGAACGTCAGCGGCGCTCTCGAGCATCGGCACGGTGCGGTGGACCCAACCCTTCGGGTCGGCGCGGCGGGCCGGCGACGGAATCACCTGAACTTGCGACTTTGATTCGGCGGCCTGCCGTTCGCCATCGATGGCGCCCCGCGACTTGGCCCATTCCTGAACTTTTCGACGGAATGTCAGCTCCATGCCATCGGCCTCGATCAGGAATTCCTCGGTGGTCGATTTTGGCGTGAGTTTCGGCTTCACGAAGCGGACGATGTTGTGATCTTCCTCCAACGCAGCAACCAGGCCCTTGATCCGATCGACATCGTTCTCGGGCTCCATCAGGAAATTACGCGCCTGGACTCCGAAGCTGCGCACGTTGGTCTCGTCGATCGGCGTCCGCGCCGAGAACAGCACCTGCGTGATGGTCGGCGTCATTTCCTGGTAGAGCATTTCGGTCAGGCCAACCATCGAGAACTGCATGGTAACCCGTGTTGTCTTGCGGTCGGCGGGCAAAATTTTGGCCATCGCCGCGGATTTGTTCTCGATCGGCGGCGCGGCGCGCTCGCGGGTGATGACGGCGCCAAACTGGGTTTCCTTGATCGGAACAATATTGACCTTGGGGCTTAAACGATTGCCGAAGGCCTTGTGCACGAAGGAGGGATGCGATGTATCGACCGAGTTCTCGCCGAGCCGCACCCAGTTGGTATCGGTCCAGTGATAATCGTACTCGACCACGCGCCAGTCAGGTGAATTGATGAAGGGCTCGTACCAATCGGGGATTGCGGGCCGTGTCTCTTCGCCCTCGTCACCCATGAACACCCAGACCAGGCCGTATTTTTCCTGGATAGGATAGACGTCAATGCGCGCGCGCTTTGGCGGCACCATTTCGTCGCCCATGGCGGGAATCTTGGTGCACTGGCCGGCGGTGTTAAACTCCCAACCGTGATAGGGGCAGGCGATGCACCCGCCCTTGAGCT
>VGEM01000069.1 GCA_016869315.1 Alphaproteobacteria bacterium
TGGAATTCGGCAAAGCTCTCGGCGCAGTCGCCGCCTTGGAGCAGGAACGCTTTGCCTTCGGCGACGCGCGCCAGCGCCGTTTTCAGGCGCCGGGCTTCGCCCGCGAACACCAGCGGTGGATAGCTGCGCAGCGTCGTCTCGGCGGCGTTCAGTGCGGCCTGGTCGAGGTAGGTCGGTACCTGCTCGATCGGCTTTGAACGCCAGCTATCGCGGTTCCATTTTGCCGCAGCGACCATGGCAAACTTGTCCACAGGGTTGGTTGAGGGCGGTGGTATAGCCGCGAGGGATTAAGAACTCCAGTGCGGGGAAGACGTCCACGGGGTGGTCGAAAATTCACCTGTTTGCCCCCCTTGGAGCAGCCATTTCGAGCCTCAGACACCCACTGTATAAGAAATTTGACACTTCGGTCTTGGGCCAGTTTGAATCATAAGCTATTGTTTTTAAAATAGTATTCGCCACAAATTCTGACCGACAGCGAGTTATCCACAGCTCCTGATTGACCCATGTCAGAAAATTTGACACTTGGAATCATGCGCCGGTCATGTCGATAACGTATTGATATTTAATAGTTATAACAACTATAGATACATATATCTTCAGTTTCGTATGATTAAAGTGTCAAATTTTTTTGACACTTTATCGCCTCCGTCGGGCTTGAATTTCAACTAACTATCTGATTTTATTGAATCTTCGGAATCTGGCACGATCAGCGTTATTAGCTCGTATGGCGACTACTTCCTGGACCAGGAGTTGGCGGCTGGCGCGCCCGCGCAGCCGGAGCCTGCTCTGTGGCTGAACTCCACAAACGCGACCTTCCAAGCCAGCAGCATCACGGTTGAGCTCGTTGCTTCTGACTACGCAACGCCGCTTGGCACTTTCAACCTGCTTGCGACCTCTTCGGGCACAGTCAATCTCGGCATGTCTTACTCGATCGATGGCTTCTTTGATTGGACCAACTCGGGTCTCGTTGGTGCCGGTGTTAACGTCCTTTCGAGCGCAGGTGCAGGGTTTGTCAGTGTTGCTGCAAATACCAGCACGTTTGTGACCAACGGCGGCCTCTATTCCGCTTCGTGGACCCTCAACGTCACCCGCACTCTGGCGGTCGACGGCAATTTCGTGACCAGTGGCATCAACTAAACATTCTATCAAGCTGCTCCGGCTCCCGGCGCGCTGGCTTTGATCGGCCTCGGCTTGCTCGGCCTCGGCGTATTTCGTCGCCGCACGTAAAGCCTAGACGACATCTCCCAAATTCGCGGGCCTTGGTCCGCGCTCGAAACCCCCGCCGGAAACGGCGGGGGTTTTTCTTGCGGCAAAGCACTATTCTCGAAGCGTGAGGCTCACATGATCCGACGATCAATCATCGCCCTGGTGACCGTTTTCACCGCGTTGGGCGCGCCTTTGGCTGCCGAGGCCGAGCCGGCGGCCGACGAGCTTCTGGCCGCCGAACGCGCCTTCAGTGCGCGCTCCGCGACGATCGGATTTGTCGCGGCCATGGCCGAGGTTCTGGCCGACGACGCGGTCATCCTTCAGGACGGCTCGCCTCCGATTGTCGGCAAGGAGGCGGTGATCGCGTCCCGCCTCGCCGGCGAACTCCCGCCCGCCGCCAAGGCGCGGCTGACCTGGGAGCCGATGGCCGCCCACGTCTCGGCGTTGCGCGATCTTGGCTACACCTACGGCATCTACACCTTCAGCTATGTCGCCAAGGACACGACGGCCAAGGAATCGAAAGGCACTTACGCCACGATCTGGCGACGCGATGTTTCGGGGGCCTGGAAGGTGGTGCTCGACACCGGCACCGAGGGGCTGGAACCGCCGCAGCCTAAGTGACGGTTTTCATGCCTTGGCGGGTGGCGCCACTGGATCGCGCATGGTCACGAATTCCTCGGCCGCGGTCGGGTGGATGCCGATGGTGGCGTCGAATTGCGCCTTGGTGGCGCCGCACTTGAGGGCGACGGCGAGCCCCTGGATGATCTCGGGCGCATCGTCACCGACCATGTGACATCCCAGCACCCGGTCGGTCTTGCGATCGACTACCAGCTTCATCAGCGTGCGCTCGTCGCGCCCTGAGAGGGTATGTTTCATCGGCCTGAACGACGTGCAGAAAATCAACACGTCGTGCGTCTTGCGCGCATTCTCTTCCGACAGCCCGACGACGCTGACCGCCGGCTGGCTGAACACCGCCGAAGCGACGTTAGCGTAGTCCATCTCCATCGGGTTCTTGTTGAACTGGGTCTCGGCGAACAGCCGGCCCTCGTTGATCGCAACGGGCGTCAGGTTGATGCGGTCGGTGACGTCGCCCAGCGCGAAAATATTCTCGACCGACGTCCGGCTCCATCCGTCGACGACGACCGCGCTCTTGCCGTTGATCGCGACGCCCGCCTCGGCAAGGCCAAGCTTGGCTGTATTGGGCGCGCGGCCGGTCGCCGCAAGCACACCGTCGGCGCTGATCGCGGTGCCGTCGTCGAGGGTTGCCGTGTACGTGGCGCCCGCCTTCGCGATCTTGGTAATGGTCCGGCCCTTGTGGATCCGGATGCCCTTTTTCTCGAGTTCGGTCGTCAGATGCGCCCGCACGTCGCCGTCGAACCCACGCAGCACATGATCGGCGCGAATGACGAGGTGAACTTCCGATCCAAGGGCGCGGAAGATACCTGCGAATTCGACCGCGATATAGCCGCCGCCCCAGATCACCATGCGCTCGGGGCGATGCATCAGATCGAGCGCCTCGTTCGAGGTGAACATGTGCTCGCGGCCCGGGATATCCGGGATCGCCGGCCAGCCGCCGGTAGCGATCAGGATTTTCTCGCCCGTGATCCGTTTGCCGCCGATCTCGACGGTGTGACGATCCGCCAGGACGCCCCGGCCTTCGATCAACTGATTTCCGGCATTCCTGAGAAGATTGCGATACACGCCTTCGAGCCGGTTAAGCTCCTTTATCTTGGCGGCGATCATGGCGGGCCAGTCGTGGCGTGCGCCGTCGATGGTCCAACCGAAACCGCGGGCATCCTCGAAAGCGTCGCCAAAGTGTGCGCCGATGACCAAGAGTTTCTTCGGCACGCAACCCCGCATCACGCAGGTGCCGCCGACGCGGGATGATTCGATCACCGCCACCTTGGCACCGTACTTGCCGGCCATGCGGCTGGCGCGCACGCCGCCCGAACCGGCGCCGAGGGTGATCAGGTCGTAATCGAACCGGCGCATGACCGGTCAGGCCGGCACGCTCGTGGTCAGCGCCAGCGCATGCAGCTCGCCGCCCATGCGGCCCTTGAGGGCGCCGTAGACCATCTGGTGCTGCTGCACCCGCGACTTGCCCTTGAAGGCGGCCGAAATCACGGTCGCGGCATAATGGTCGCCATCGCCGCGCAGGTCCTGGATGGTGATTTGGGCGTCAGGGAACGCCTCCTTGATCATGGCTTCAAGAGCGTTGGCGGTCATGGCCATGGTTTATCTCCTTAAGTCTCGGTCACCCGGCCATATAGGTCGGGAACCACGCCTCGTTCTTTTCGCGGAGCTCGGCGACCGATACGGCGCCGGCGCCGGCGATGGCGACATCTTTGCCGCCTGTCCTACCGATTTTCTTGACCGGCACGCCCATTTCGTCGACCGCGTCGCAAACTTTGCGTGCGTTCTCGTGCTTCACCGTCAGCACATAGCGGCCCTGGTCTTCGCCGAACAACAGTGCATGGCGTGGGGCGCCGGGGTCGGTGAGGGTGCAGCCAATGCCGCTCGCCATCGCCATTTCGGCGATTGCCACCATCAGCCCGCCGTCCGAGAGATCGTGACAGGCGGTGATCAGCCCTTCACGAATCAATTTGCGCACGACTTCGCCGGTCGCGCGTTCGGCGATCAGATCTACCGGCGGCGGTGCGCCTTTTTCCTCGCCGCAGAGTTCGCGCAAATAGAGCGACTGCCCCAGCCAGCCGGGGGCGTGATCCTTCTGGCCGACCAGAATGATCGTCTCATCCGCTGCCTTGAAGGCGAGCGTGGTCATGTGAGCGAGATCGTCGAGCAATCCGACGCCGCCGATCGCCGGCGTCGGCAGAATAGCCGCGCCTTTGGTCTCGTTGTAGAGCGAGACGTTGCCCGAGACGACGGGGTAGCTGAGGCCAATGCAGGCTTCCGAAATGCCTTTGATGGCGCCGACGATCTGGCCCATGATTTTGGGCTTCTCGGGATTGCCGAAGTTGAGGTTATCGGTAATGGCGAGCGGCTTGGCGCCGACCGCGGTGATATTGCGCCAAGTCTCGGCCACCGCCTGTTTTGCGCCCTCGAACGGATCGGCGTGCACGTAGCGCGGTGTGCAGTCGGTCGAGATCGCCAGCGCGCGGTTGGTACCATGAATGCGCACCACTGCGGCGTCGCCGCCAGGGCGCTGCAGCGTGTCGGCCATAACAGTGTGGTCGTACTGGCGCCAGACCCAGCGCCGGCTGGCGAGGTCAGGGCAGCCGATCAGCTTCAGCAGCGCCTTGCGCCAGTCGATATCTTCGACCTTATGCGGCGCCACAACCGGCTGTTTCGGACTTGCCTCCCACGGACGGTCGTATTCAGGCGAGGCCTGGGCAAGGGGGTCGATCGGCAGATTGCCGACCGTCCTGGCGCCCTGTTTCAAAATCATCCGGCCGGTCTTGGTCAGTTTGCCGATGACGGCGAAGTCGAGTTCCCACTTGCGGAAGATGCGCTCGGCCAGCTTCTCCTTGCCGGGCTTCAGGATCATCAGCATCCGTTCCTGACTCTCGGACAGCATGATCTCGTACGGCCGCATGCCGGACTCGCGCATAGGCACTTTGTCGAGATCGAGCTCGACGCCAAGCCCGCCCTTGGACGCCATCTCGAAGGAAGAAGAGGTCAATCCTGCTGCGCCCATGTCCTGGATGGCGACGATCGCATCGGTCGCCATCAGTTCCATACAGGCTTCGATCAGGAGCTTTTCGGTGAAGGGGTCGCCGACCTGAACGGTCGGGCGTTTTTCCTCGGAGGCATTGTCGAATTCAGCGGACGCCATGGTCGCGCCATGGATGCCGTCGCGGCCGGTCTTGGAGCCGACGTAGACGACCGGGTTGCCGGCGCCCGACGCCGCCGAATAGAAAATCTTGTCCTTCGGCGCGAGGCCGACAGTCATCGCGTTGACCAGGATGTTGCCGTTATAGGACGGGTGGAAATTGACCTCGCCGCCGACCGTCGGCACGCCGACGCAATTGCCGTAGCCGCCGATCCCCGACACCACGCCCGACACGAGGTGTCGCGTTTTCGGGTGCTTGGGATCGCCAAAACGCAGCGCGTTCATGTTGGCGATGGGCCTGGCACCCATGGTGAACACATCGCGCAGGATTCCGCCGACGCCGGTGGCCGCACCCTGATAGGGCTCGATGAACGACGGATGATTATGGCTTTCCATCTTGAAGATGACGGCCAGGCCATCGCCGATGTCGATCACGCCGGCGTTTTCGCCCGGGCCGCAGATCACCCACGGCGCCTTGGTCGGCATGCCCTTCAGCCACTTCTTGGTGGATTTGTACGAGCAATGCTCGGACCACATCACCGAGAAGATGCCGAGTTCGACCTCGTTGGGTTCGCGGTCGCCGAGGATGCCAACGGCGCGGTCGTATTCCTCAAGCGTCAGGCCGTCCGCCGAAATCTGCTCGACAGTCCAGCGGCTATTGCGCTTCTTGCTCACGCCACAGCCTCCACCATCGAGTCGAACATGCGGCGCGCGTCATTGCAGCCGAGCAGGGGGTCAGCCATCACTTCCGGGTGCGGCATCAACCCAAGCACGTTGCGTCTAGCGTTGAAGATGCCGGCGATGTTGTTCTTCGCCCCGTTGGGATTCGCCTTGTCAGAGGTCTTGCCCGCAGCGTCGCAGTACCGGAACGCGACCTGACCCTTGTCCTCGATCTGCCGGAGCGTTTTGCTGTCGGCGAAGAAATTGCCCTCGTTGTGAGCAATGTGGAACGTAATCACTTCGCCCTTCTTGTAGCGCGATGTGAATGCACTTCGCGTCTGCTCGACCCGCAAGTGGACGTCATCGCAAATGAATTTGAGGCCGCGATTGCGCATGAGCACGCCCGGCAGCAATCCCGATTCCGTCAGCACCTGAAAGCCGTTGCAGATGCCGATGACGCGCACGCCTTTGTCGGCGCGGCGTTTCACTTCGGCCATCACCGGTGACTGCGACGCCATGGCGCCGCAACGCAGGTAATCGCCATAGGAAAATCCGCCAGGCACCACGATCAGATCGACTTTGGGTAGCGTCGCTGTGCGATGCCAGATCATATCCGGCGGCTTGCCCAGGCTTTGCTCTATTGCGAGCGCGACGTCGCGGTCGCGGTTCGATCCCGGGAAAACGATGACGGCGGCCTTCATTCGGCGATATCCACCGTGAAATTCTCGACGATGGTGTTGGCCAGCAGCGTCTTGCACATCTTCTCGACGTCGGCCTTGGCCTTCTTCTTGTCCTTGCCCTTGAGTTTGATCTCGATGACTTTGCCCTGGCGCACGTCTTCGACGCCCTTGAAGCCAAGGCCATCGAGCGCATGTTGAATCGCCTTGCCTTGCGGGTCGAGCACGCCGGATTTGAGGGTGATGTGAACTTTGGCTTTCACCTGTGTCTCCACATTCTACATTTGTCGCCCCGGGCGTGACCCGGGGCCCATGTTTCAAATTGCACGGTCGGGGCGTTTGGCACGATGGGCCCAGGCTTGCGTCAGGGCGACGAAGAGTGAGTGGCTCACTGCATCGTCGCCGGGCCTTGAACGTCGCTCGGACCGCTTTCCGGCAAAATCCCAAGCCGGCGCGCGACCTCTTGATAGGCCTCCTCGATCCGGCCCAAATCGCGGCGGAAGCGGTCTTTGTCCATCTTGTCGTTGGTCTTGGCGTCCCATAGCCGGCAGTTATCGGGCGAGATTTCATCGGCCAGAATAATTTGCATGTCTCCATTGTCGTGCCACAGCCGGCCAAACTCGACCTTGAAGTCGACCAGTTTGATGCCGATACCGAGGAACAGTCCGCTAAGGAAGTCGTTGATGCGGAGCGACATATTCAGCATGTCGTCGATCTCGTGGATCGAGGCCCAGCCGAAGCCGGTGATGTGCTCTTCCGACACCAACGGGTCGCCGAGCTGATCGTTCTTGTAATAATATTCGACGATGGTGCGCGGCAGCTTGGTGCCTTCGTCGATCGCGAACCGCTTCGAGATCGAGCCGGCGGCAATGTTGCGCACCACCACTTCAACCGGAATGATTTCGACCTGGCGGATCAACTGCTCGCGCATATTGAGGCGGCGGATGAAGTGGTTGGGGACGCCGACCTCTTCGAGGCGCATCATCAAATATTCCGAGATGCGGTTGTTGAGCACGCCCTTGCCGGTGATGGTGCCCTTCTTCTGGGCGTTGAAGGCGGTGGCGTCGTCTTTAAAGTACTGCACCAGGGTGCCGGGCTCGGGCCCTTCGAACAGAATCTTGGCCTTGCCCTCGTAAACCTGTTTGCGACGCGCCATGGAAGAAATTCCCCAGATTTTTCGCCTTGCGGACGGCACTTTTAGGCGCCGGGCGGCAGCGCGGCAGGTGATAGCAGGCGAGCGTGCAGTCGACAACTCGGCAGGGCGCTCGCCTGGTCAAGCCTGTGGATAAAAACACGGCGCCAACGCAGGTGGAATTATTTGCCCGATTGTTGGGCCTTTTCGCGGATCAAATCGAGTAAATGCTGGCACGTCGTTGCAGCGAAAGTCGCCTCGTCGCGGGCGAATCGTTCGACGAACCGCTGGCATGCCTGTCCAACGGCGCGCCTGAATCCAAGATCGTCGATCAAGCGTCCGACCATCGCGGCATAGTCGGAGGCCGTGGCGACCGCCGGCAGCAGACACTCGCCGTTCTCGGCCGTGTATATGGCGCGGACCTCGGCTTGATGATGCGATTCGCCGATCGCACCCTCGTAGGCGGGGATAAGGTTGGTCAGCACTGAACTTTCTAACGCCTCGGGTGATCGCAAAATCACAACCGCTTTTCCGGCCGCCATTGCTTCGTAGCAGGTGTGCCCCGAGGCGAACGGAAACGAATCCGCGTAGATATCGATCGCGGCGACGGCGGCCTTGGTGTTCTTGACCCAGCCGATGAAGGCGCACTGTTCGCCGATGCCGCGACGATCAATCAGCCGCTGCACGTCGCCAGCGCGGGCCGCGCGGCCGGTCCACATGAAGCGCGCCGAAGGGAAGCGCATGAGGATCGTGGCAATCGTTGCCATGTATTCGGGGTCGAGGAGTTTTTCTTCACGGCCAATGCATCCGAGGACCGTATGGTCGCCGGTCCAGCCGAGTTTTGCGCGCAACGCCAAACCCTCTGCGCCTGCGGCGGGGTCAGTAAGCAATGGTAGCGCGGCGCGACAGCCACGCCACTGCTCGTTGCGCACCGCAATCTTGGTATCGAAAAATGTTCCAGGGCTGAGATAGCCGTCAACGTTGGCGACCGCTTTGACGTGATATTTCATCGTCCACCATACGACGACCGCTGCGGCATGGTATCCGGCCGCGAACGCGACGTAGGCTGACGACGAAACGAACACGACTGTCGAGACCTGGTCCGATTTCGTCGCGCGGGCAAGCCATATCACCGGATGGAGCGCGCCGGTTTCCGGGGCGCGTACCGGTGTTCCGATTGCCTCGATCCGTCGCACCATCGAAGAATCGGGTGGGGTTGGCGCCATGATGTAGACAAATGGCTCAATCGCTGAAGCCACCGTGGCGGCAATTCCGCGCAACAGGGTCACGAGATTTTCCGCATGGGCTAGGCGCGAATCTGTACCGAGAACAAAGCCGACCCTGGGCCGTGCTGAAAGCGAGACAGTCGGCTCCGAAGAGGCTGGCTCGGTCAGCGTGCGCGCCGACCGGCCAATTTTCTCCAACAGCGGAGCGGCCGATCGCTGGATGCGCTCGAAGCGCGCGGAGGATTCGGTTTGCTTGACGTAGTCCGAATTGATCCTCTCATCCAGAACCTGGGTCGCATCAAGCAGTGCCTGATCGAGATTGTCGGCGGCGCGCTGCAGCACGGGAATGACAAACAGTTCGAACATCGCATCGAGCGC
This sequence comes from Alphaproteobacteria bacterium, assembly GCA_016869315.1. Lineage (GTDB taxonomy): Bacteria > Pseudomonadota > Alphaproteobacteria > Rhodospirillales > Rhodospirillaceae > VGEM01. The sequence continues at coordinate 9,070 of VGEM01000069.1, forward strand.
GGCTTCACGCGTGTCTACGACAAACAGCGCTCTGAGAATGATTAACACCCAAAAGGCGAGCGTCTTGGTATCACTTTTTCGGACGATGTCAGTCATCGGCGCGAGCGCGCGGCGCATCAGCGCGGCGTCACCCGTCAGGCATCCTGCACGCCTTATAGCCATCGTCAGAACCGCCGCGGCGTTCGGCAGGCCTGACCAGAATCGAGCCGGGCCCATGGCGTCGATACGGCCAATCAGAGTCGCGAGGGCTTCGGTCGGCGTTTTGAGTATGGTTTCGCATAGCAATAGTGCGATGAGGCGGTTGGCGGTCGCTGCGTCGCTCTCGGGTTGCACCGGCGAGGCCGATAACTGAATGTGTTGCGCACGCCAGTACGCCAGCTTTGTCGGCGGCACTCGCCACGCGGCAAGCAGCCGTGGCAGCTCAAACGCCGTCATATCGAGATGAAAACCGGCGCGGTCGGAGGGTGGGCTGAGCAGCGCAACGACCGCGTCTTCCAACACCGAGATCGCCGGCCCCAGCGAGGAGTCAGGTGGTTCGCGATCCAACCGCCGGGTGAGCGCCGCGATCAGCTTGGCCGCAGCCGGCCATGTCGGCGCTTCGCGCACGGCGGCGACGATAATGTCGAACTGAGGATCAAGCGGTACTGCCGCAATGCTGCGACCGGAAGGCGGTGTCATCGGTGAAGAGATTGACGCATGCTGATATCGTAACTCTATCATGGCGCGACCGCGACAAAACCGAGGTTACAACATCGCAAACACGGGGGTTTGAATTGCTTCGCACCCGGTGGCGGTGCTAGTGACCCACGGCGAAATTTGCGTTCTTCACGAGGCTTCCGAAATGATGCGAATTCTCTTGATCATTGCTGGGCTGATCGCGGGCTCGGCCCAGGCGGCCGAAACCTACCAAAGCGCGTTGTTCGGCGTGCAGGTCACCAAACCCGATGCCTGGGAAGTCCTCAACGGAACCTCCGACGGCGTCACGGTCCTAGAGCGCGACAAGGTTCGACTCGCCCAGGCGATTAAGCTTCACCTCAAAAGCCCACTGGTTGAACTCGCGAAACACCGTGAGCCTTTCAACGACGTCAGTCCGTCGGTCGAGATCGGCATCGGCGAATTCAGCGATGTTAAGGGGTTCGAGGGCGAGGGACTCCTGGTCAAATACTTCGAGGCCCTCAAGGGCGCGTTTACCGAGTTTGCATTCGAACAGGTGCCGCTGACGACGACCATCGGCGGCCGAAAGGCCGGCTACGCACGCTTTCGCCATGTCGTTGATTTGGCGAAAATCGGAAAGGTTAATATCGTCTCCGAGATGTGGGCGATCCCGCGCGACGACTTCTACATCATGATCGCAGCCTCAACCCGAGGCGACGAAAAAACAGGAAAGCGCGCCGAGATCGAACGGATCGTTCAGACCGTTCGATTTGTAGATTAGATTTGCTGAAAGTGGGCCTGGTCGGGCGGACCAGCGGCAAACAGCCAAACCGGCCTGACACCTCGGTCGTGTTGAGTCGCAGGTGACGGCAACGCCAGCAGCGAAGACGACGATGTACCGAATCCGGCCGGGGTGAGAAACGTCATGGCATCTTCGGGGGCGAGGGTTGAACCGCGTGCCGACATCAGCTTGCGCCAGGCATCCCACCGATTGGCACCCGGATCAGGAATATCGGCGGCGATGAAGCGTGGGCGGAAGCTGGCGATGCGGCGCTCGGCCGCGTCGTTCAGGTCGCCCGCCGTCAGCATCGACAGGCCCGCCGGGATGTCCTCGATACTGGGCGACGTCGCTACGTCGCGGAGCGCCACCCAGTAAGCATCGCGATTGTCGGCAATCACCATGTTGAATGGTCGATATGCGGCGGGATCGATAGCCCTGATCGCATCGGTGGCATCGCGCGCGTCGGCGTGATCGAGCGCTTCCAGAACCAGCTCGCCGCGGCTGCGTTTGCCGGCGGCAGGGCCCAGCGTGCCGTGGCGGTTGAGAATGCAGGCGACGACGCCGTGGTCATTGAGGCCCATCCAGGTGCCTCCCGCCAGCTTGTCGAGCCCCGCAATCACGTCGGCACGGTCGGGCCAATGGCGGCCCGGCGGAGCCCAAGGTCGCGCCAGGGCCTCGTCACGGTTGGCGCCCAAGATCACCGGCCAATCGGCCGTCGAGCGCCGCAGAATCACCACAGTGCACACAAGAAATCACCAGGACTTGATTGCGCCGAAATCGCACTATCTGTATGAGGAAGCGCCCCGGCGAGCCAAGGGCAAGATTGTCACAGTGAGGATCGATGAGCGACGCATTTCAAAATCGTGAAAAGGGTTTCGAGCGTAAATTCCAGCTCGACCAGGATCAGCAGTTCAAGGTGGGTTCGCGGCGCGACAAGTTATTTGGTTTGTGGTTGGCCGGCAAACTTGGCAAGTCCGGCGATGCGGCCGATGCGTATGCCAAGGAAGTCGTAGGATCCAATTTCGATAAGCCGGGCGACGACGACATGCTCGCCAAGGTGCGTCACGATCTGGCCGCGGCCAAGGTGAGCGTTCCGGATCAGGAGTTGCTGTCCCGGCTGAGTGCGCTCGCTGACGAGGCGGCGCGCCAGATCATGAGCGAGCCGAAGACGTAAGGGGCATGGCGGCGGTCGCGCACGCGCTGATCGCCCTCTTGCTTGTCGCGCTTCCGGCCGCGGCCCAGCAGACCTTTCGAGATTGCGCCGACTGCCCGGAAATAGTGGTGATCCCGGCGGGCACGTTCGTCATGGGCGCGCCCGACGATGAGCCCGACCGCCAGCGCTGGGATGGCCCGCCGACCAAGATCACCATCGCCAAACCTTTCGCTTTGGCCACATACGAGACGACACGCCATCAGTACGCCGCTTTCATGCGTGAAAGCCGGCATCGCACTCCGGGGCCTTGCCGCATCTTCACGGGAACGTGGGGTCCGAGCGATCAATCCGATTGGCAACGCGTGAACTTCGCGCAAGGTGACGGCCATCCCCAAGTCTGTGTCGATTGGTACGACGCGCTGGCGTTTGTCGAATGGCTCAACACCAAGGGCGGACACTCGTACTACCTGCCGTCAGAAGCCGAGTTTGAATACGCCAATCGCGCCGGCAGCCAGAAGACCTTTCCCTGGGGCAACGATCGTGCCGAAATCTGCAATCATGCCAATGTCGCCGACAAGCGGGTGAAGGATCGCCATCCCCAGGTCGAGGCGCATGACTGCGACGACGGCTTCGAATTCTCGGCGCCGGTCGGATCGTTTCCCGCCAATGCATTCGGTCTGCACGATACTTTCGGCAATGTCTGGGAATGGGTATTCGATTGCTGGGCGTTCGATCACACGCTGTCGGACGGCACGGCGCGGCCGGTGACTTCAGGCGAGAACTGCCACAAGCGGATCATCAAGGGCACCGGTTATGAGTCGGTCGCGCGCTATGCCCGGTCGGCCGCCCGCGGCCGCGACGATATTCCCGATTTCCGCATCGCGGTGATTGGGTTCCGGGTGGCGGCGCGGCTTGAAGTCGAGGGAGATGATCGATGAAAGAGAATACTCTTTCGCGCCGCTTCGCGCTTGCTCTTGGGGTGGGTGCACTGGCCGCGAGTTGGGGCCGCGCCGGCTGGTCGATTGATGCCCAATTGGGAGATGCGCTACGCGGCGGCGGTCTGGTTTTGGTCATGCGTCACGCCAAGTCACTCCGTGAAGCGCCGGCGCCAGGTGTTGCACAGCCGGAAAACGTGACCTTCGAGCGACAGCTCGACGCAGAGGGCCGGGCCGGCGCGACCGCGATGGGTCAGGCGATCAAGGCGATGGGGCTCAAGATTTCGGACGTGCTGACGAGCCCGACCTACCGCGGGCGCGAGACCGCGCAGCTGCTTGCGGTCGGACAACCGAAGAGCATGCGCGAACTCGGCGATGGTGGCCGGGGAATGGATACCGTGTCCAATGGCGAACGTGTCGAGGCGCTCCGCCGCCTTGTGCAAACACGACCGCCGGCGGGGTCAAGCGTGATCGTGATCACGCACTTGCCGAACATCAGGGGCGCGCTCGGTGAAAGTTTTGGCGACTTGGCAGAGGGCGAGGCGCACGTGCTTCGGCCCGACGGTTCAGGGAGCACAACGCCAATTGGCAGAATCAAGATCGACGAATGGCCAGGGTTGGCCCAGCCGTGAAGCAGCTGTCAAATCTCAGCCAAACACCCGCTTGAAGATCGTATCGACGTGCTTGGTGTGGTAGGCCATGTCGAACAACGGTTCGAGTTGGTTGGGTTTCAGCTTGGCCGTCACGTCGGGATCGGCCTTCAGACGATCGAGCAACTGCCCGCCCTCGTTCCACACTTTCATCGCGTTGCGCTGCACCAGCACATAGGCGTCCTCGCGGCTGACGCCGGCTTGGGTCAGGGCGAGGAGGACACGCTGTGAAAAGACGAGCCCGCCCATCATATTGAGATTTCGAGCGACCGCGTCCGGGTAGACCACCAGTTTGTCGATCACGCCGGTGAGGCGGGCGAGGGCGAAGTCGAGGGTGATGGTGGCGTCAGGTCCAATCACCCGCTCGACCGACGAGTGGGAGATATCGCGCTCGTGCCATAGCGCGACGTTTTCCATCGCCGGCATCACGTAACCGCGGACGACCCGCGCCAGGCCGGTCAGGTTTTCGGTCAACACCGGGTTCCGCTTGTGCGGCATGGCGGAGGAGCCCTTCTGGCCGGGCGAAAAGTATTCCTCGGCCTCGCGCACTTCGGTACGTTGCAGGTGCCTGATCTCGGTCGCGACGCGCTCGACCGAGCTCGCGATCACACCGAGGATGGCGAAGTAGT
>VGEM01000070.1 GCA_016869315.1 Alphaproteobacteria bacterium
GCCGAATTTCGCTGTTAAGGACGATGTCGCCATGACCACGAAGACGCTTCTCGCCGCCATGTTCGCCAGCCTGCTGACGGGCGCTTTGACCACTCCGACATTCGCGCAAGACGACAAGAAGGAAGAGGCAGCACCAGCGCCGCATTGCAGCCCGAAGATCGGTGAGATGTGCGATAAACTCGGCACATTCTCACAAACCGCGAGCGACGATCTGTGGAAGGTCGCGATCTACGGATCGACCGCCTGCTCCAACAGCCGTGCCATCCAGACCGAGCGTCGCGCCCGTCGTGACCGCGCCGAGTATGAGGCCCGTGTCGCACGCGCCGCCAAGGAAAAAGGCCAGGAACATAAGGCTTGGGTCCCGTCCGAAAACAACGAGCAATTCAACGCCCGCACCAACGGCTCCTGCGACGGCAGCTACGTTCACTACTGCGCCGAAATGCGCCGTGAAGCGGATGGCCTGAAAAAGGCCGACGACAAGCAGACCGCCCTCGAATTTGTGGATTCCGCGTGCGGTGCGCAGACCGCCGCAGCGGCACCAGCGGCAGCGACGCCGGCTGCTCCCGCCAAAAAGTAACGACGCAGCGGTTTCGCCCTGGTCGTGGCCCCCTCACCTGAGCGGGCCACGCCCGACTACATCAATACCCTCGCAGAATTCGCGGCTGGCGCCGATCTAATCGCCATCGGCGAGATCGGCGGCATTGCCGTCCACACCTTCGATCCTGCGATGCGCCTGGCCTGGCAACAGCCAGAGAAGTCCTTCGCAGCCAAACAGTTGATCCCCTTCAACGTTGCGATCCGGTGATCCGAGGCCAGGCGGCCCAGGTCGGGGTCGAGGAGGATCCGGCCTACACCCGACTCGTGCCGGCAATCCGCTCCGCCCGAGTCGAGGTCACGCTGGATGACGGTCGCATCGGCGCGGGATCGTGCGACAATCCTGATGGCTGCGCCGACCGGCGGTTTGCGCCGGGCGTCGTCGCCACGAAGTTCATACGCTTAGCCGGTCTTGGATTGCCGGCGACAGATGTCGGGAAATTGAAATGACTCATCGTCGATTTGCCGCGCCTGCACTCGGTTTCACCGATCGGCGAGCCGCTTCGCCGAGTCCGGGCGCCACGTCTGTGACAGCGTGGCAAACCCCAGAACGACAACGCCCCGCCATGGTTTTCACCAGGCGGGGCGCGCCGTAAAAACAATGCTAAAAGAAGGCCTTAGAGGGCTTCTTTGAGCTCTTTCGCTGCGCGGAAGGCGACTTTCTTGCTGGCCTTGATTTGGATCGGTTGGCCTGTCGCCGGATTGCGTCCCATGCGCGCCGGACGTTTGCGGACCTGGAATACGCCCAGACCGCCAACGCGGATTTTGTCGCCCTTCTTGAGGTGCTTCGTGATGAGGTTGACCAGTTCGGACAACGTATCAAGTGCCGCCTTTTTTGACGTCCCACCGTGCTCAGCGAGAGCAGCGGCAAGATGCTTGAGGGTTACGACAGCTTGTTTCGCGGGGGTTTTCGCAGCCATTCTGTGTTCCTATGGTTGACGCCGATAAACTTCGGCGACGCGAAAGAACCACAGGAATCGGGCTTTTGCAAGCACGACCTGCAAGTTACCCGCAAAAAATGGGCCTATTCGAACTCCCCCCTTTCTGATCTCGATTTTTCGATTCGAGTCCGACCCGACCGATCAGCTCTGAGGCGCGGTCGCGACCGGCGCAATCAGCACGTCTGCGACCTCCCGCGCGTGCGCGGCGAGCATCACGAGACGATCGAATCCCAACGCGCAGCCGGACGAGTCAGGCAAACCAGAGTCGAGTGCGGCAAAAAAATCTTCGTCCAGCACCGGCGCCGTTCCATACAACACGCGATGCAGTTCGCGGTCATGCTCGAACCGGCGGCGCTGCTCGACCGCATCGGTCAACTCGCTGAAGCCATTCGCGAGTTCAACGCCGCAGGCGTAAAGCTCGAATCGCTCGGCGACACGAGGATCGGTCGGCTTGCGGCGCGCCAGGGCGGCAAGGCAGGCCGGGTAATCGCACAGCAGCGTCAAGCGCTCTCTACCTAACTGCGGCTCGATCCGATCAAGCATGATGCGGAAAAACAGATCTTCCCAGGTGTCCTGAGACTGGCAGGAAACGCCGATGCCTTCGGCAGCACGGCGTAACTTGTCGGCGTTCGGCGTCGAGGCCGCGTGATCGTCGATGGTCGAGAGCAGATCGATCTTGGCGTGACGCGCGAAAACATCGCTGACCGTGAGGCGCTCGGCCGGACGGTCCGGATCGCAGACCGTGTCACCATGGTGCAAGAGGCCGTCGTGCTCCATCGTGCGCTGCGCCGCCTTGGCGACCTTGCCCGCAATCGCCACACAATCGTTCATCATGGCGTTGTAGTCGGTGCCCGTTCGATACCACTCGACCATGGTGAACTCGGGGTGATGCAAGGGCCCGCGCTCGCCGTTGCGGTAGACCCGGCAGATTTGTGCAATCTTGGTCATACCGCCGACGAGCAGCTTCTTCATGGCAAACTCGGGCGACGTATGCAGCGCCATCTTCGCCGATCCGCCGAACGGCTCCGCGAGGTCGACCGTCATGGACCGGATATGGCGCTCGATGCCGCTAGAGACCTGTAGCGCCGGAGTCTCGACCTCCGCAAAGCCTTCGACTTGGAAGTGTGCCCTGACCGCCTTGAGCGCGGCGCGGCGTGCCTCGAGAAACGGGCGCTTCCGTGCCAACTCTTCGGCGCTCCACCAGCGCGTCTGACCCTTGATTTCAGCGTCTTTTTGCATGCCCTCGGACCCGGTTGGCGGGTTGCCTCGACGGAATCAACCTGATACAAGCGCGCCACTTTTCCCAGAGAAATCAGCGCCAAATCAACGAAATCGCGGACGCACGCCATGAAGATTCAAGCCAACACCATTCGCGCCGGCATGATCATCGACCACGAGGGCAAGCAATGGTCGGTGCTAAAGATTCAGCTGCTCCAGCCGGGCAAGGGTGGCGCCTTCATTCAGGTCGACATGAGAAATGTCGCGACCGGGGTCAAATCGGAAGCTCGCTGGCGTACCGCGGACGTGGTCGAACGGCTCGAAGTGCGCGAGCACGAGTGCCAATTTCTCTACCGCGACGGCGACATCTTCACGTTCATGGACAACGAGACGTTCGACCAGTTCAACGTCCCAGGCGATTTGATCGGCGAGCGCGCGCCATTCCTTCAAGACAACATGCAGGTGCTGGTCGATTTCATCGAAGGCAAGCCGGTCTCCGTGAAACTGCCCCAGACCGTTGTGCTCACGGTCGTTGAAGCCGACGCTGTGGTGAAGGGCCAGACGGCGTCGTCGTCTTACAAGCCGGGCAAGCTTGAGAACGGCGTCAAGATCATGCTGCCGCCTTTTGTGACGTCCGGCACGCGCGTTGTCGTCAATACCGAGGACGGCAGCTACGTCGAGCGCGCGAAAGATTAAGGCACGCGACATCGGGCAGCGCCGATGGCCCCCCGCTCCGCTCTTCTGACCGTCATGGTCGCTGCGGCCGAAAAGGCCGCACGGGCCCTAAAACGCGATTTTGGCGAAATCGAAAATCTCCAAGTTTCGCGCAAAGGCCCGGCCGACTTCGTTTCGGCGGCCGACCTCAAAGCTGAGAAGACGCTGGTCGCCGAACTATCGAAAGCCCGCCCCGGCTTCGGGTTCCTGCTCGAAGAAGGCGGCGCTATACAGGGCAACGACACCGAACATCGCTGGATCATCGACCCGGTCGACGGAACCACCAATTTTCTACACGGCATTCCGCACGTCGCCATTTCCATCGGGCTGGAGCGCGCCGGCCAATTGATCGCAGGCGTGGTGATGAACCCCATTACGGACGAGACCTATGTTGCCGAAAAAGGCGGCGGCGCATACATGAACAACCGCCGGCTTCGTGTCGCGGTGCGCGTTAAATTGGACGATGCATTGATCGCGACCGGCATTCCTTTCCGCGGCCGCGGGACCCCCGAAGAACACGAGGTGTTTTTGGGACAACAGCGCCGGATCATGGCCGCCACCGCCGGCATCCGCCGCATGGGAACGGCATCCCTCGACTTGGCGTTTGTCGCCTCTGGCCGCTACGACGGATTTTGGGAGACAAGCCTCAAACCGTGGGACATTGCCGCCGGCATTTTGCTGGTCCGAGAGGCCGGAGGCACCGTCACCGACCCGTTCAGTGCCGTCGATCCGATGGTTGCGGGTCATGTCCTTGCCTCAAACACGGCCCTCCAAGAACCGCTTCGCACTTTGATTCGGGGCTAAACCGGACTTTCCACGGTTGTGCCGCGGAAAGGCCATGTTGTACCTTCATTCGAGATCGAATGTGCCGGGTACCGAAGTCAGTCCTGGTTGGGAGCACGTGATGGAGAACTTGTTGAAATCGGCTGCGACTTTGGCCCTTGCGGTTAGCCTGATCTCGATTGGACCTGCGGCCCGGGCACAGACGTCTGATGGCGTCAGCGTCGATTTGGGTGCAATCGACCAGAGCACGGCGGACCCCACCGTCTTGACTCCGGTGCCGGGACGGATCGTGTTGACTCCGCCGCCTGGCACAAATCCGATCAGCCGGCCTGCGACGGGCTTGATTAAGCTGAAGCCGCCGGCATCGATGAAACAGGCCAGCGCACCGCGCGCGCCCTCGCCGTCGCCAGCGCCAAAGAAGACAGCCAAGGCCGAGCCAGCGGCAGCGGTCGTCGCTCGATCGCAGGAGCCAACACCGCCTGCACCGATGCCGCCCGCGGCCGCGCCTGTTGCGCCCGTGCAACGTGAAGCTCCGGTCGTGGCCGCCGCGCCGCCGCCCGCGATGGCGCCTCCTGCGACGTCGGAGTTGCCGAGGCCATCCGCCGCAGCCGCTCAAACTGCGGCAAGCGAACCCGCGGGTCCGATGAATACGCCGCTGGCGCGCGACACGGCGCCGGCGCCGGCACCTGCTCCGGAACAGGCAGCGGCACTGCCGCCCGCGGATCAAAACATTCCCACCGACGAAACCACTGAAATGGTGGCGTTGATGTTCGACGCCGGTTCGGCGACGGTCTCGGGCGAAGCCCAAGGCAAAGTCGGCGAACTCGCCAAACGCATGTCCGACGATCGCGCGCTTCGCGTTCAGTTGCTGGCCTACGCGAGCGACCCCGACAAGAATACCAGCAAGGCCCGCCGCATGGCACTCGATCGCGCTGTGTCGGTGCGGAACATGCTGATCGACGCCGGGGTCGAGCGGACGAGAATCGAAGTCCGCGCACTTGGCGATCAGGGCGACGCTGGACCAGCCGATCGGGTCGACGCCATTGCCATTAGGCGCTGAACTGCGCACGATCTCAAGTTCGCGCCCACCAAACAGGTGCTGAGTTGAGCGACGGCAAGACGTACCTCACACGGATGATCTTGTTCCTGGCCGCGGTCGGCGCCGGATGCGGGCTCATTTATCAAACGTTGCTCGGCATCTTTCTGGTCAACCCTCCGCTCAACGGCGCAATTCTTGCCGTCATCCTGGTCGGGATCGCGCTCAACTTTAGGCAGGTTCTCTTGTTGGCGCCTGAAGCGCGCTGGATCGACAAGTTCCGCGAAAGCGCGGATCGCAGCGAAGAAACGCTGGGCGACCAACGTACCGAGGGGGCCGAAGTCGAACTTCGATTGTTGTCGCCGATGGCCCGCATGCTGGCCGAGCGAAGGACACGTGGGCGCCTGATGCTGAGCGCGCCGGCGATGCGAACGCTCTTGGACGGCATTGCCTCGCGGCTCGATGAAGGCCGCGAGCTGTCGCGATATTTCACCGGGCTTTGCATTTTCTTGGGCTTGCTCGGAACTTTTTGGGGCCTGCTGGGCACGGTATCGTCCGTGAGCGGTGTGATCGGCAGCCTCAACGTCGGCAGCACCGACGCCTCCGGGATGTTCGAGGAACTCAAGAAGGGCCTCCAAACTCCGCTCGCGGGCATGGGAACGGCGTTCTCATCGTCATTATTCGGACTTGGCGGTTCACTGGTGCTGGGATTCCTCGATCTGCAAGCCGGCCAGGCGCAGAATAAATTCTTCAACGAACTCGAAGAATGGCTGTCGGGCGTAACCAGGCTGTCATCAGGCGCGGGGCCCAGTGATAGCGAGCAAGGCGTCTCGGCCTATACGGAAGCCTTGTTGGAGCAGACGGCGGAACGCCTCGAAGAGCTTGAGCGCGTGCTGACCCGGAGCGAGCAAGCCCGGCTGTCGTCGAGCGAGCAGATGGCCGACCTCAGCGCCCGCCTTGGCGCGCTGGCCGACCAAATGCGAACCGAAACTCAGGTATTGCTCAAGCTCGCTGAAGCACAAAAAGACATGGCGCCGGTGCTGAAGAAGCTCGCCGACGCGCCGGCTACCGCCATCGACGATACGAGCCGCGGCCATTTGCGCAGTATCGACGCCGCCATCACGCGAATGGCCTCAGGCGTCGAGGCAGGTCGCGAAGAGATCGTGCGCGAACTGAGAACCGAGATCAAACTCCTGGCTAAGACCGTCGCTTCGGCCGCGCGCGACGTCGGCGAAGGTTAGGCCCGATGCTGACCGCCAGGCGACGACCGCGAACGGCTGTCGATATCTGGCCTGGATGGGTCGATGCCCTGTCAACCCTGCTGATCATCATCATTTTCGTATTACTTGTTTTTGTCTTGGGGCAGTTCTTTCTGGGCCGCGTTCTGGTGGGGCGCGAGCAAACCATCGGCGAGCTCAACACCACGGTCGCCGAATTGGGTCGGATGCTCTCGCTGGAAAAACAGGCGCGATCCGAACTGGAGACCAACGTTGCCCGGCTGACCGAACAGCTTGGCGCCGCCAACGCGCAAGTCACGACGTTGTCGCAGCTCAAGGTCGAGCTCGACGACAAGTTGGCGTCAAAGACAACCGAGGCCGAGAACCTGGCGACTCAACTCGCCACTGCGTCGAAGGAGATCGAGGTGACGCGCGAGGACCTCGACAAAAAAGTCGGCGATATCGCGCTGCTGCAGAGCCAGGTGCGCGCCCTCGAAACGCTGAAGGAACAGCTCGAACAGCAAGCCAAGGACCTTGGCGTCAAAGTCGCGCGGTCCGACACTGCGATTTCCGAAGAACGGCGCCTGTCTGCAGAGGCCAAGGCCCAGGCCGCGCTCATGGCGCAGGAGATCGAGGAGCTTCGCCAGGAACTGGAGAAACTCTCTGCGGCGCTTGACGCGTCCGACAAGTTGACCGCTGAGCAGAAAGCCCAAGTGTCGGACCTCGGTCGACGCATGAATCGCGCACTGGCCGGCAAGGTCCAGGAGCTGCAACGCTATCGTTCCGAATTTTTCGGCAAGCTGCGCGATGTGCTGGGCTCAAGGCCCGGCGTGACCGTCGCCGGCGATCGCTTCATCTTTCAGTCCGAGGTGCTCTTCGCGTCAGGCTCGGCCGAACTTGGAATCGAAGGTCAACGGCAACTCGGCCAGATCGCCCAGACCCTGACCGAGGTATCGCGGCAGATTCCCGCCGATGTCGGTTGGGTGCTGCGGATCGACGGGCACACTGACGACAACCCCATCGCCACGGCCCTCTTCCCGTCAAATTGGGAATTGTCGACTGCAAGAGCGCTGTCGGTCGTGCGATTCCTGCGTGCTCAAGGCATCGCCCCCGATCAGCTGGCCGCCGCCGGCTTCGGCGAGTTTCAACCGCTTGACCGAAGCGGCACGCCGGCCGGACGGGCGAAGAACCGGCGGATTGAGTTAAGGCTCGATCAGAGATGAGCAATCAATTGCCGGGAGCGATCGCCGCGCGACGCTCGGCAATTCAACGCCTATCTGAAATCAACCCTGAAGGCGCCCTGGAAGAGCTGGCTCTGGATCTCAAACAGCGGCCAGCAACGCCGGAACAGGCCTTTTTCCTCAAGAGCTGGATGAAAAGGGCGTTCCCGACCGCCACGCTAATTCAATTGCTGGCATCGGCTCTTCTCGAAGATGGCGATCCTGATAGTGCTGTCGCTGCATTCGCGGCTTTGACAAAAAGCCTGCCGCAAGGGCGCGTTGTGCTACTCGCGCACCATCTCGATCTTGCCGGGTATTGCCGATCAAACGGCTTCCACGTGGCCCCTGCTAACGGTTTCGAACTTGAACCGATTAAGGCAATTGACCTCGCCACAACAACATACGAGCCGACGTTTGTCGCCGAGCTACGATCTGGATTCGTGATCGGCGAGTCCTTTGGCGTCGCGTCACCCTCCGGCCACGCCTTCTGGAATCGTACGATTTTCAATCCCAATCGTGCCGTCCGCCACGATGCGGCCGAGCTGCTGCCGCCCCTCATCGTCGCAACTGGTACACGTTGCCTCGCACAGGTGACCGATATGACGTCGCATGGGCCTGCCGTACTGGTTGGCGACAGTCCAAATTTCGGCCATTGGCTGCTCAATCATGCCTCGCGCCTGGCCTTGATCGATCATCGGCCTGACTTGAAATCCTTGCCGATCGTCGTCGGAGCCAATACGCCAGCCTGTGTATTGGAAACACTCAGGCTGCTCGGTCGAGAACCGAGTCTAACGATCCGCGTTGGAAAAAACGAACTTGCGCAATTCGAGACATTGTGGATTCCCGACATGCCGTTTTGCGGCAGTTTGGGCGGTCAGCAAATCAAGATCAGTCGACGAGCCGTGAAATGGCTCCGCGATGCACTGGGCGCGCACGCGCAACCGAGGAAAAAAACCCGCCGAATATTTGTGTCGCGCGCGGATGCAGCGCGCCGAAGGATCGTCAACGAAACCGAAATCCTGAGTCGACTCGGCTCCTTGGGTTTCGAATGCATTCTTCCCTCAGCACTGTCGGTTCGTGAGCAAGTCGACCTTGCCGCGGAATCCGAATGCATCGTCGGAGGATTTGGCGCCGGAATGGCCGTCAGTTATTTGGCGCCGAGTGGATCGCGCATCGTCGAAATTGGTCATCCCGCCCCGGCCATGCGGGTTCAGCACCCGTTGTGCCGAATTCTCGGGCAACACTTTTTCCGAATTGAGGCTCGTTCGATCGGGGAGACGCCGAGTAACGTCAATGACGATGTCGAAATTGACCCGAACCTGGTTCTATCGGCGGTGACATCGGCCTTGGAAAATCGCGGCGGATAAGGCCTCAATTCGACCGGGTCGCGGTCGTCCCAGAAAAATAGTGCTTCATGAATTGGTCGAGGACGAGCTTCACCGTGAAACGATTGACATGACGGGTGTTGCCGTCTTCGCCAAACATGGCGCGGTCGATGTGCGCCCCCAGCCAACGCACGATTTCAAATGATGGCCAATAGCGTACATGACTCAAGTTCTTTTTCATGACCTCATCAATGGCAACACGAAGCGTTGACTTCGAAATGCAATCCGCCGCGAAGCATGACATGGCCTCAAATGTTGCCCGCAGCGGCACCGGGGATAACGTTACGATAATCGGCAACTGTGGTCTGGCCTCGTGCAAGAGCGCAATCGTACGGGTCAGGTTGTCGACATTTTCCTGAACGGTCGACATCCGACATTTATGCTTCTCCGGATCATAGATCGAGCTGGGAACACCACGCCAATAGACGCCTCCCGTGCTGACGTCGTGCCAAACCTCTGCGAGGCCGACGGTCAAGACAAGCCCGTCGATCCTCTTGAAAATGTCGAGGTACTGAAGATACGACCCTTCAGGAATCCACTTTTGCGCACCACCGCCATCGGCTTCATCATACCAATAAGCGTCAGACGATTGATTCCCGGTCAGGCACCACTCGACGAACTGGCGGATTGCAAAGGTATTGTTGAGGCCCGGCGGTACCGTCAACCAATCGCTGGTCAGGCCTTGAGTCACCAGGTAATTGCGCAACTCTTGAGCAAAGCAAGACCCCATTGTGAGCAGACGCGATCCAGGCGTGAATAGTGGGCGTTCAGGCAAGAACCCTGTCAGGATCGACTCGGTCACGACCGCTTCGAGATTCCCAAACTCCTTTTGGCGGCGCGGAAAAAGGTTCATGGCGCTGCGCGAATAGAACCACGGCTCGACCGATTCTTGCCGAACACTTCCGATCAAGCTGCCAACCGCTTGCCACGGAATCGCACGATAGCGCTTAAGAAACTGCCAGATGTCCTCGCCCAAGGGATCGCCCAAGACCGTCGTAAGCTCGCCCAACCGCGGCAAGAAATCAGGTGAAAGCTTGCCAGTCGCCCTTGACCGAAAGAGCAACTCGACGCCCGCGGTCTCATCGGATTCGAGGAATGAACAAACACCCAAGAACACAAGCGCATCAGGGGCAAAGTAACCCGCTTCAAAACATCGGGCGAAGTTGGCGCGTGCGTCCTGAACACGTCGCGCGGCTAGATCTGCCAAGCCTGCTTGGAAGAGCTCGTCTGCTGGCAGCTTCGGGGGCGTTGGCGTCCCGCTCACATTGGTCCCGTTTTTCTCAAGCTCGTATTATCGTTAGGTCATTTGGCCAGCAATTGTGCAAACCGTTTCCGGATTTGCAACCGGCGAAATCTGAGTGCAGCATGAGTTGGCCAATACGTAAACGTCCGGTATTCATTAACGGCTACGCCGAAACCCCGGAGGCAGTGGATGAGGGCGTCCGCTAAAGTAACGCGAACTGACCGGCTTCCGAATTGGATGGCGATCCTGGCTGCGTCCGCTCTTTTGTCTTCGTGTTCAGCCGACACGTCGTTAACTGGGCCGCCCGATAGCGCGTCAGTCTTGGTCCCCGGCCAATCCCACGGCTACATCGTCCGACGCGTCAACGGCATCGCGTGGAATCCGACGGACGGAAAACTCTACGCCACCAGCACGACGTCAGAAGAGATCTATCGAATCGACACGAAGACCGGAGACGTGGACCTCGCGGTCGGAGCACCATGGGGTGAAGGCGACGACATCGCGTTTGGGCCGAATGGCGAAATGGCCTGGACCGCGATCGCCACTGGTGGACTCAGATTCATGAAGCCCGGAGGCCCCGTTGTCGTGCTCGATAACGACCTTCCGGCTGCAAATCCGGTCGCCTTCAGTCGCGACGGACGATTGGTCGCGGCCCAATCGAATCTAGCGGATGCGATCTACGAATATGATCCGACAGGCAAGACCCCTCGCCGGCTGATCATGAAGGACATGCCGGACGTCAACAGTTTCGCCTTTGGTCCTGACGGCATTCTGTACGCGCCGCAGCGCGGCGGCCGGACTGTCGCGATCGACATCGATCGAAAAGAACTTCGTGTCGTCGCCAACGACAACGGGGGCGCCGTCAAGGTCGCGCCCGACGGCATGCTGATCACGATATCCAAGGATCACAAGCTGGTGCGCACCGATCCCAAGACTGGCGTCAGCACGCCCATCACCGACATTTCAGGTGGGGCCGATGGCTTAGCGGTGGGTCCAGACGGGACGATCTACGCCTCAAGCCCCAGCGAGAGCAGCATTTTTGCGTTCGACCCCACCTCAGGCGCCCGCCGCGATGTCGTGCGCGGACAATTCTCGTCTTTGGCCGGACTTTCGATGGCTGTGCGTGATGGCAAAGAAGTTCTACATGCGGGAGACGCGTGGGGATTTCGCGATGTCGATCCCGTGACCGGCGAGGTAAAGAAGAATCCTACCCGTGGCCTTCGTGCCGGCGGATCGTCGGATCTCGCAATCAATGACAGCGCGATCGCCCTTTCGAACGCACGGCTCGGCGTTGTTCAGAAACTCGACCGAGCCAGCGAGAAAGTCCTGTTCGAAAGCAAGGAAATCAAATTGCCTTACGGCGTCGCCTTGCTCGATGACGGCGCGATCGCGGTGGCGGACATCGTCGGCAAGCGGATCGCGCGAGTTGATGCCGCTGGAACGACTACTCTTGCCGGTGGTTTGAATGGCCCGGTTGGTCTTGCCCGCGCATCCGACGGTGCACTTCTTGTCACCGATGCCTACGCCGGACACCTGTTGCGGATCGATCCGGTGACTGGCGCCAAGACCGAGCTTGCGCGCGGGCTCAGACAGCCGGAAGGCCTGGCACTGATGGCTGATGGGCGGATTGCGGTTGCCGAAACCGGCGCCGGACGGCTCATTGCGATCGATCCCAAGTCCAATAACCGCCAAACGCTGGCGGACCGCCTGCCATTCGAGGCCCACGTTACGGCGACGGCAGACAAGATTGGCCTTCCGGCAGGGGTCGCAGTTGGGCGTGACGGTACCGTCTACGTGAGCTGCGCCGGCGACTTCAGTATCCGCAAAGTGTCCGTCGCATCACGACGGTAGCGGCACCAGCGACTGCCCGAGCAGGCGGCCAAAGGTCAGCGCCGGCGTTACCATCATGCCACCGACCGCCGACTTGCCCATAGTCTGACCCGAACCGAGAATTTCGCCAGCCGCATAGAGCCCGGAAATCACGCGACCATCCTTGCGCGTCACCCGGAGCTTGTCGTCGACGCCGATCCCGACCGTCGAGGTGATAGATATCCCGTTCTGACGCACGGAGTAATACGGTGCTTTGGCAATGGGCAACGGCAAGTGCTTGCGATTGAAATCGGGATCCTTGCCGCTTGCCACCGCCGTATTGTACCTCTCGATCGTCTCGGCCAGTCCTTTGGCGTCGACGCCGGCCGCGGCAGCCAACTCCTGAATCGTGTTGGCCTTCTTGAACATCGGGTGCGTATTGAATTCGTCGGCAAGACGTTTTCTGTCCCAGCCATCAATGCCGACAGGCGCGGCATCCAAGATCGCCTGATCGAAGATCAGCCATGTTCGCAGATCGGGCTGTTTGACGAGCGCATTTTCGCGCTGATCGACGCTTGGGTTGTCCTCGGCGACATAGCGCTTGCCATGAACATTGACCTGGATCTCCCATGGCTGGCGCTGTTCGGGATGGAGAACGAAACGCGAGTAAGGCTCGCTCGGCTCTTCGGTGTCGGCAAGAATCCGCGGCGAGCCGCAGATGTAATTCTCCTTGCCGCGGGTGTAGCCGCCGGCGGCCAGCGCCATGAGATAGCCATCGCCTTGGCTGTAAGGGTATGACGCTTTTCCGTAGGCCTTCACGCCGCTCAGTTCGAAAAATAATTTCGGATTCGAGGCATAGCCGCCGCTGGTCAGTACGACCGACTTGGCGCGGAAGTCGACCATGGTGCCGTTCTCGTCCTCGGCACGCACGCCGACAATCGCTCCGTCCCTCTGCAACAACTCGCGCGCCCGCGTGGCACGCTGCACGACGAGACGACCGGCGTTAATCTCTGCCATGGCAAGCGGTTCGATGACCTCGAGGATCGACATGCCGCCTTCCTTGCCCCAGGCATAGCGCTTGGCACTGTAGGGTTCGTGGGTGAGGCCCAGAACCGGATGCTCCGGCAGCGGTTGCAGCCCGTTTTCTGTCAACCAGTTGAAGGTGTCGGCGGCATTGAATACAGCAAGTCTGACGAGCGTCGGGTCCGCGGTCTTGCGGCTGATCCGCATCACGTCGTCAAAATGCATTTGCGGCGTGTCGATGATGGCCTTGCCGGACTGAAGCTTTGTTCCGGCCGCGCTCATCTGCCCGGTCGACAGAAACAGGGTACCACCGAGCTGTTGCGACGCTTCGATGATCAAGACCTTGGCGCCGCGCCGCGCCGCGAAGATGCCGGTCGGAATGCCGGCCGTACCGCCGCCGACGATTACGATGTCCCATTCCCGCGCGGCGTTCTCGGTGGCACCAAATGCAGGAATCGCGGCGAGTCCGAGACCCAGCGACGAGACGCCCGCCATGAACCGGCGGCGGGACGACCCCATGAACGGTGGGGTGTAGAGTGTGGGAATCATTGCGGCCTCCTTTTTGAAATCGGAACTCAGTCAGTTTCCTTCAATCCAGCCCCCGACGTTCACATAAGCGACG
>VGEM01000071.1 GCA_016869315.1 Alphaproteobacteria bacterium
CGACAAAGCCCTGGTCGGAAAAATCCTTGGGATCGAGCATCGCCGCGTCCACATTGGTGAAAATCTTGAACTCGTCGGCGACCCGCGCGTCGTAACCGTACGACGACACGCCATAGGAAATGACGCCGTCACGCCGCTGGCTCTCGGTGAACGGCGAGATCATGGCGTGGTCGGTTGCCATTTTCCGAATCCAGGTGTCGGGCATCACGGGCATGGGAAGGCCTTGGTCGGATGGGGTGCGTCCAGCAGCGCTGGCTGAAGCTCCTTGATCTTGTATCCGACGCCGTCCAGCGGCTCAAGTTATGGCGTTTTCTCAGGTTCGCCCGAGTTTTCCACAGGCGCGGGCGTTTCCCGGCGCTCACGCTGCTGCGACTTCCGCTTCGAAAGATTGGCGCGGAGTGCCGCCGCCAGCCGTTCGGGGTCCTGGACGGGCGGGCGTTTGCGGTCGGGAGCTGGCGGGGGTGACGCGGTCATCTTCGCCGACTCGATTAGAGGATTGCGGTCGCACTTGGCAACGCTTAACCAAGCGCCATGGCTCCTGCCGAGACAATCATCGACGCGAAACCAGCGCCCGCCAATCCGGCTTCGCGGCTGTCCTTCACCCATGCCAAAGGCGATTTTTCCGGCGCGATGATCGCGGCCGTTATCAGTATCGCGGAGTCAATTCCCTACGGTTTGATGGTGTTCGCGCCGCTAGGTTCGACCGCGGCCGGCTATGGGCCGATGGCGGGATTGTATGCTTCGATCTTCGCGGCCGGCGTCGCGGCGCTGTTGGGCGGTACGCCGCTGCTGATCAGCGGCCCGCGCGCATCCACGTCCGTCATCATGGCGGCCATGACCGCGTCGGTCGCGGCGATTCCCGATCTCGACGCCCACGGAGGCCTGCCGACTGCGCTGGCGCTGGTCTTTCTCGCCATCGCCGCTATCGGATTGCTGGAGCTTGTCTTCGGCGTCTTGAAACTGGGCCGCACGATCAAGTTCGTGCCTTATCCGGTGATCGCCGGGTTCATGAACGGCGTCGCGATCCTGCTTTTGATCAGTCAGTCCAAGAACATTCTTGGCTTGCCCGAGCACTTTCTGTGGGCCGACTGGCGACAGATCCCGGACCTGCTCCATCCCTGGACGGCCATCGTTGCTGCCATCACCATTGCCGGCATTGTCGTTGGCCCTTTCATCTCGCGCCTCGTGCCATCGCTGGTGACTGGCATGGCCTTCGGCATCGTCGCCTACTATGGCTTTGCCGCGTTTCAAGGCCTTGACGTCATGGGTCCCGTGATCGGCGAACTGCCGCCGGCAACGTTTGCGCCGACCGCGCTCGGCCCGGCGCTGACGATGATCTCGGACCCGTGGTTCTGGACGCAGTTCGCGGCGCTGGCGCCGACCATCTTTGTGCTGGCGATGGTCGCCTCGATCGACTCGTTGATGGGGGCGGCGGCGCTCGACGCCATGACCAGCAGCCGCCACGATTCCAATCGCGAGCTGATCGGCCAGGGACTGTCGAACATGGTCTCCGCGATCATGGGCGGGCTTGCCAGCTCGGGCGCGGTGGCCCGCAGCGCCGCCGGCGTTCGTGCCGGCGCGCGCACGCGGATGACCGGCGTGTTCCATGCCGCGATCGTGCTGGTCGCGACCATTGCCGCTGGACCCTACGTTGGCACGATTCCCCGGGTCGTGCTGGCGTCGATCCTGGTTGTGGTCGCTGTCGGCATGATCGACTCGTGGAGCCGCGAATTGGTGTCGCGTCTTCGCGCCGCCGACTCGGTATCGTATCGCCGCGAAATTCTCGCCAATCTCGCCGTCGTCGTCATCGTTGCGGTCGCCACGGTCGCAACCGATCTGATCACGGCGGTCGTGACCGGCGTTGCCGTATCGATGTTCCTGTTCGTCACCAAAATGAGCAAACTGATCGTCGCGCGCGTGACCGACGCCTCGGTGCGGCGATCGCTGAAGGTTCGCGATCGGGATCATGCCGAATTGCTCGCCAGGTATGGCCGGGAAGTGGTGTTGCTTGAGCTCGATGGGCCGCTGTTCTTCGGCACGGCCGATGCATTGGTCACGGAATGTGAACTGCACGCCCGGCAGGCCCGAACGGTGATCCTCGACTTCCGTCGAGTCTCGGAGATGGACGCGACCGGTGTCCGCTTGTTGCAGTTGCTGGCCCGCACGATCACCGCCCGCGGCATTGCCTTGTTGCTCGCGCATGTCACCCGCGACGACGAGAACGGTCGCTTCATCGCGGCCATCGGCGGCGCCGGCTTGTTCAAGCTGGTCGGCAGTTTTCCGGACGTCGATATGGCGTTGGAATGGGCCGAGGATCGGTTGGTTGCTGTGTACGCCGAGGGCGGCAGCGACAATCGGGAATTGGCGCTGGCCGAGCTCTGCCTTGCCGACGGACTCAAGCCGGCGGAAGTCGAGGCTTTGGGACGTTTCGTCGAACGTCGCGAAATTTCCGAAGGGCGTGAGTTGTTCAAGCGCGACGACCCCGGCGACTCGCTGTTTCTGCTGGCCAAGGGCGCCGTCACCATCAGCGTCGCGCGTCCCGGCGGCGGCGTGATCCGCTTCGCGACGCTGATCCCGGGGGTGATGTTCGGTGAAATGGCGCTGCTCGAACGCCAGCCGCGCTCGGCCGATGCGACCGCGACGACGCCGATTGTCGTCTACGAAATGGATGCGGCGGCATTCGCCCGTTTGTTGGCCGAGGAGCCGGCCTTGGCGGCGCGCCTCACCGCCAACATGGCCCGCGAGATGGCGGCCCGGCTGCGCGTGACCAGCGAGCAACTGAGGTCGGTGAGTTAGGGCTGGCCGTCCGATCGAAAGTTTGATCGTCCGGCGGCCGGCATCGCACCGAAGGCGTTGGGATTGATCTGGCGCGTCACGATCGGAAGTGTTGTGCCGTCGGGCTCGAAGAACTGCCCAGTGTCGACCATCGTCAGCCGATCGATGATCTTGAATAGATGGCTCGCACTTTCTTCGGGCGTGAAGGCGCCGACGCCGCGATTTACCTCAGATTTGAGCGCTCCAGGATGGCCGCAAGCGACGATGATGCCGCGCTCGCTCAGCATGAGCGCCAATTGCAAAACGATTTGATTGAGCGCCGATTTGGCCGAGCGATCCATGATCACGCCCGGCGGCGGCGGCGTCGATCGAGGCGAAGTCGCCCAGGTCGAGCCGTTCGATCTGAAGGCGTCCTGGAAACTGGCCATGGATGACGTCGATCGCTTCCGACCGCGACGCCGGCCACAGTGTCGTAATCACCTCCCACCTGGCCGCGAGGAAAATCTGCACCAAGCCCAGCCCAAGGCCGCGCCCGCCGCCGGTGATCAATGCCGTTGGCATCAGCGCTTGGTGCCGAGTTTGTGCCCCGCCGCCAGTTCGTTCGACAGCGTCGCATTGTCGGCGGCGCTCATGGCGCCGAAGGCATTCGGGTTCATCTGGCGCGTGATAAGTTGCAACTCAGACCCGTCAGGGTCGAAGAACTTGGCGGTATCGGTGGGCGTGAGGCGGGCGATGATCTTCATCAGCGCATCGGCGCTTTGTTCAGGCGTCAGCGCGCCGCGATGGTTGGCGGCGCGGGTCGCGACATGGCCGGGGTGGGTAGCGACCGCGATAACGCCTTTGTCTTTCAGGGCGTGAGCAACGTGGAAGACGACAAAGTTGAGTGCCGCCTTGCTCGACATGTAGCCAACCACGCCGCCGAATACGCGCGCGCCCTTGCGGCTCGACACGAAGAACATGACTTTGCGCGCGCTGGCGACGACGTGCGGCGCGAAGGCTTCGGCCAGGCGAAGCTGGGCCATGGTGTTGATCCTGAACGCACGCGCCCAATGGTCATAATCGGTCTGGCCAAAAGTGTCGGCTGGGCCGCCCGTGAGCGCGCCGTTGGCCAGCAGCACGTCGATGGGCTGGCCGGCGAAGGACGCGGCCAGCGAATCGATCTCCGCGAAATTCTCAAGATCGAGTTTTTCGAGGCGGACGCGGGTAGGGTGGGCGCAGACAAGGTCGACCAATTCGCCAGCACCAGCCGGGTCGCGTGCGGTCGCGATCACCCGCCAGCCGTCGGCGGCGTATTTTTGCGCGAAGGCAAGGCCAACGCCCCGGTTGGCGCCGGTGATAAGGACAGTCGACGTCATGATGCCGAGTGTCGGCGAAGCGGCTCTGTTGTAGCAACACGTTTTCGCCGCGCGTTTTCGCTACAGTGTCGCGATGTGCTATGGACTGAGGCGGCATAGGGGGCCGACAAGGAATGGACACCATGCGAATTGCCAAGATTGCTTTGATTTTCGCCGCACTCCTGTGCCTTCAGGCCTGTAGCAACGACCGGCGCGGACCGGCCCAGCGGCAGGCCGAAGCGTTTTCGCAAGGCATTGCTGGACCCGGCGCCGGCGTTCGCCCAGGTCCTGGGGCCAACGCGGCTTATATCGCGGGCCTCGAAAAGCGTAAGGCGGGCGATTGCAAGAGCGCGATCGACATTGTCCGCCCCGTCGCCAATCTCGGACCCGGTTATGAAGGCGCGCAGTTTGCGCTGGGCGATTGCCTGTCGCGAGTCGCGCCGGGCGCCAATACGCCCGAACATCACGAAGCGCTGACATGGCTGCTCCGCGCCGCCGACGGCGGCTGGACCGAAGCACAGGGGCGTCTCGCCGAGTTTTATGCCCTCGGTCCGGATGGCGCGCGCGACAAGGCCGAAGCAGCCTACTGGCTTGCGCTGTATCAGCTTGGCGCCGGCATGCCGCGCTTCGGGTTCGAACCGATGGCACCCACGGCGTTGAGCGCGATCGAGACTGCATTGAGCGCGAGCGAACGCGACGCCGGCCGCGCGCGGGCCGCAACCTGGCAAAAGAAAACCTGGATTCCGCCAAAAGCCGCGCAGCCCTCGTCCCCTGAATCGGGGGTGGGTGCTCAAGACGGCCGCAGAATGCGCCGTGGTCCGCGCGGTGCGGAGGAGGAGGGCGGTTAACTCCGCTTCTTTTTCTTGGCCTTCGTTTTCTTCTTTGGTGTCGCCTTTTTCGCGGGCTTTTTCTTCGGCGTTGCCGCTTTGATCCGCGAGAAATCAGTGAACTCGAACATTTCCTCGTTCGGGCCCTTCACCATCATCATGCGGTAAGGTTTCCCATCGCCAGATATGACTGTCGGCGGCGTGACGATCTTGGCGCCGAATTTCTTGAGCCGGCCATGCAGCGCGTCGATCTCCTTCGTGTCGTGGGTGAGGAGCGTGAAACCGAGATTTCCCGGCTTCATCCGGCCGACCAGGCGCTTACCGGTGCGTTCGAAGAAGTGCACCAGCAGAATTTTGCCGCTCGCTTCCGGCGGTTTTCCATACAGCAGAAAGTGTACGCGTGTGCCTTGTGGAACACCGGTCAGTTTATCGACGAGGTCGCGGTACTCGTCGGGTGTTTCGGCGTCGGTCACGGCCGTGAGTCCGAGGACGCCGTTGTAGAATGCGCGCGTCTTCTTCAAATCGCCGGCGCAGATCGAGATCGTCGGGATCTCGCTGAAGGGGCCGTCGGGCGAGCCGGCACGCAACGAGGTCCGGCCGTGAACATGGCCAACCATGATCAACACTGGAATACCGTCGGGGCCCGAGAACAGGCACTCTTCGCTGACTGAGGTCGCGATCTGGTGCTTCACGGGTGGCGAGCGGAATGTGTAGCCGGCGGCCTCGATCTTGCGCACCGAATTCATGATGGGGTCGGCGACATAGAAATCGAGCGCCTTGGGCCCGACGTCGGTGGCGGTATCGCGCGCGCCGGGTCCGTGGTCGATCCGTACTTTTTGTTTCGGCGTCGGCCTAAATTCGACCAGACGCAGCCAGCCGACGGGATAGCCCTTGCACGAGAGCTCCGCGAACCGGGCTTTGGTGGCGGCCGGCAACTTCCAGGCTTTGAGCAGGCCGGCCGAAACCGTGCCGCGCCGCTCCAGTTTCAATTTCATGACGTCGCGGAACAGCTTCAGCGCCTGGTTGAGGTCGCTGACGCCTGCCGTCGCCATCCGCATCGGTGTTACCATGTGCATCCCCCGTTCTTGGTCTTATGATGGAAGCGATATTGGCATGCGCCTGGAAGCAGAGGGAAGCATCATGACGTTGTTTCGTGCCGTCGTCGTCGCGGCCCTCGTTTGCCCCGGTCTCGCCTGGGGTCAGGCGTCGACGATTCCGTTCGATTACCGCGAGCGCGTGACCACCGAACTCGCGCCTGGGCTTTACACCTACGGCAATTTCGGCCGGCGCAGCATCTTTGTGGTGACGTCCGAAGGCGTGATCGCCACCGATCCGGTCGATCCTAAGTTCGCGGCCGACTACCGCGCCGCCATCCGCAAGGTGACCGACCAGCCGGTCAAGTATCTGGTTTATTCGCACCAGCATTGGGACCACGCTCGTGGCGGGAAAATTTTCAAGGACGAAGGCGCCACCGTGATCTCGCACGAGAACTGTCTGGTGCACTTCGCCAATACGCCCCATCCCGACATCGTTCGGCCCGACCGAACGATTCGCGCGAACGAGGATCTCAAGCTCGGTGGGAACACATTCAAACTGATGTACTTCGGCCGCAATCACGGCGACTGCATGCTGGTGATGCAGCTTGAGGGTGCCGACGTGCTGTATGTGAACGATCTGGTCACGCCCTACTCGATCGGTCTTGGCTTCATGCCCGACTACGACCCGAAGGAGTGGGCTCGGACGCTGCGCGAATTCGAGGCGCGGCCCGACTGGCAACGGGTTGTCGGCGGACACGGTATTCCGTTCGGCGGCCGCGACGCTGTAACCCAGCGCCGCAAATTCCTCGAACAACTGATGGCCTACGTCGAGCCGCTCTATGCCCAGGGCAAGACGGTCGATGAGATGATCGCCGCCGCCGACTTCCCCGAGTTCAGGGACGTTCGCGGTTATAAAGAGCAGGTCGGCCGCGCAATTGAGCGGATCTATCACTATTACGAAATGGGCTGGTGAGGAGGTCGATATGAAATCTCTTGTGCTTGCGGCTGCAATGCTTGCGGCGGGACCGGTGGTGGCTGCGGACGCGCCGAGCCGGGCCGAGATGTTGAAGCCTGCGCCCAATCCGGCGTGGAGCGCCTTTTCCGTCAAAGGGCACCAAACCGAGAAGATCGCCGAGGATTTCTACGCATTCCGCTACACCGGTACGCGCACGTTCTTCTTGGTGACGACCGAGGGCGTGATCGTAGCGGATCCGATCGGTCCGACGGCCGCGAAAGTGCTGCGCGACGAAATCCGCAAGGTGACGAACCTGCCGGTCAAATACGTCGTATATAGCCTCGAACACTGGGACCACGTGCCGGGCGCGAAGATCTTCAAGGACGAGGGTGCGCAGGTCGTGGCCCACGAGAACTGCGCCAAACACTTCAAGGATTTACCGCATCCCGACATCGTCATGCCCGGCATTACGTTCCCGGGCAGTTACGAGCTCAGGCTCGGCAATCACAAAATCGATCTGCTCTACTTCGGTCCTAACCACGGCGACTGCATGGTCGCGATGCGGCCTGATGTCGAAGGCGGAAAGTACCGGTTCATCGTCGATCTGATGACGCCGGGCGGAGCGCCGATGGCCTATATGCCCGACTACTCGCCGCATCATTGGGTGCGCTCGCTGAAGGAGATCGAGGCCCTCAACGTCGAAGCCATCGTCAACGGCCATGGCATCACGCTGTCGCATCCGTCATCCATCTCGGAACGCCGGCGCTATGTCGAGGCCCTCATGGTGGCTGTGAAGAAAGCCATCGACGACGGCATGCCGCCCAACGACATCCCGGAAAAAGTCCGCCTGCCCGAATTCGCCTACATGCGGGGCTACGAGCAGTACATCCGCGACAACGTGCGCCGGATACAGACTTGCTACGGCATCGGGTGGTGAAGGTGCCGGACGCTCTCGATCGGCGGGTCGCGCTGTTCGCGCTTGCCGCGGCATCATTGCTTGCGAACGCTCGGCAAGCGTTCGCGGCTAACAACGGCGATCTTGTGCAGAATTACATTCGAATTCGCGGCAATCCTGATGGCGCGCCAGCCTATTGGCTGTCTCGCGCGACGCGGTATCTGTTGGCCGATTATCAGATGACGCCGTTACACGCCAACATCATGGCGTCGTGCGTGGTGGCCGATCGTAGAGACGACGGCTCGGTCGTCGTTCGGACGCTGGAAGGAGCCTATGCGACCGAGTTGGACACGGAAAATTTGATTGATGGATTCATCAATCCCGCCAGCGGCGCGCGCGTGGCCTTGACGCCCGGTGCGCCGGTCGTCGTTACCTATCAGTATCGTGCGGACGGCCGAATGACGTTTCCGGCCGGAGAGCAGGCACGGCCCGGTACCGATTTGCGAGGCGCACTCGCCGCGCGGAATGCGTATGGCGGTGAACTGGCCATCGAGGAGCGCTTCGCGTTGCGGACGCGCACGGCGGCCGCGACCAGCGATCTCAGCGAGCAGATCATTTATTCCGCGACGGCCGCCGCCGACGGCACTGTATCGGGGGCGACCAAGTCGATGGTCGTGCTTCGCAACTGGCCATACGACAAGGATCAGCCGCAGCTTATGCTGCTCGCCGCGTATCAGGGCAAGCGCTTAGACAGCTTCGAGGCGTTGATGGCGGAGATTGGACCAGGGAAACTTGAGATGGCGCAGCCTGGATTCGCGGATCGTCTCGCCAAATATCGTTAGCCTGCGGGCATCTCGGCGAAGCGGACCTTTTCGGCGGCGAGCCGATCGGCCTCCCATTCCGCCTCGACGTAATCACGGGCGTGCTCGGCCATCGCCTGAATACGATGGATGTTGAGTTCGATCCGCTCAAAATTGCGCTTGGTGTTGGGCGCCGTCAGGGAATGGGTCGAAATCTCGTCACCGGTGCCAAGCACGACGATGGCCGAGGCATGGCCGGCGCCCTTGGCTGCTGGTCCTGCCTTGAACGCGACGCCGGCGAGTTCGCCGGGCCGGGCCTGGGTCTCTTGACCTTCCTTGAGCGGTGCCTTGCGCCAGAGGTGAATATGCACGGTGACGTCACTATCGGTCGCGCCGTCGGCGTCGGTGGCGATGAAATCGACGCTGATCTGGTAAAGCCCCGGGCAGATCGCTTTGTAGACCTGCCCGTTCCACTCGCCGGGGCTGAAATTGACGTTGGTGTACTGCCGATCCTTGTAGGGCACGCGCTCGTGAAATTTTTCGAGCGTCAGATTGAGCGAAGCCGTCGACAGCGCGCGCACGCGGCCGTCCGGCGTCTCGCAATGCTTGGCCACCGTGGCGGCCGCCACCTTACCGTTCTTGATCAGCTTAAAAAAGGCGAAGTCTTCGGCCCAGACAGCCTCGGGATAGGCGATCAGTGCCCCGAGCAACGTGGCTATCGTTGTATTACGCTTCATCATCACCATTATCGGTCACTCCCCAGGGTCCCCACCGAAGTAGCAGTGCTACCCGGACGGGGCAAGCTTCGCCAACCGGAGATCAGTGTACGGGTGGAATTAGGTCGCTGAAATGGCGTCCTGCCGACAGTCGCTCGGGGTCTTGTTGAAACGCACGCGAAATGCGCGATTGAAGTAGGAAATATCTGAGAATCCAGCCGAAGAAGCGATGTCGCTGACTTTGCGCCAGTGGTTGACCGGGTCGCGGAGGGCCCGCCAGGCCATCATCAGCCGATGCTCGCGCACGAAGTCGGTGAATGTGGCACCGGAGTCTTCGAACAGCTTCTGAATGTACCGCTCACTGACGTGATGTCGCGATGCCATGGTCGCGATGCGCAGGTCGGGTTCGGTGATCAGGGCGAGAGTATCTGCCTTAATTGCATCGAGTCGGGCGGCGGCCAAACCACGTTGCGACGCGATGCCTTCTGCATCCCGACTGGCCCCCAGGCATAACGCGACCAGATCGAGAATATGTTGTGCCAGCGCGAAATTCTCGGAGGCCGCGAGCCGAAGCGCCATATTCTGGGCAAGTCCGGCTTCGACGACTACTCCGCCGCCTGTCGACTCTGAAACTGCTTGCCATCAACCAAGGGAATCGGATCGATCACCCAGCCTTTGGCCTGTTTCCGGCCCGGGCTCGGAATGGCGTAGGCGACGCGGCCCTTGTCGGCGGCGACGCGGACGCTGTCGATCCGCCAACCCTTTGTGTTGAGCGTGTCGAGATAGCGGCGATAGTGCACGATCGCTTTGTCGGCCGGCATCAGGCACTCGCGCGCCGTCGAATGCGGTGGCACCAGCGGTTCGATCGCTTCCAGCACGACGATGTCTTGCTCCTGCACCACGAACTGCCGCTTGATAATGATTTCGTCGTGTTCGGGCGCCGTCATCGCATTTCGCATGTTGATCAAGTAGGTCTTGGTCAAGCCTTCGTGCACCGGTGTGCGATAGCTGTATTGGTGAAACCAGTTGGTCGGTGTCATGTGAATGGTGGTCAGCACTTGATGCGGGCCGACATAGAACGAGCCGGCTTCCATGTCGCCGTCATAGTTGCGCAGCTTGTTCATGGTCTCGCTCGACGTCAACTTGGGCGCGTTGAACAAGGCGATAAACCCGCCGCCGTGCGGCATGTCGCGCATCTCGTAAGGGCGCACCGAATAGTCGTCGCGCACACCCGAGAAGCCGTGGGTCGGGTGAACGAACTCGTTGTGCGCGGGATCAAGCGCGTTCTCGAGGCCGCGCTCGTAGCTGGCTTTGTACGAGTTCGTGATCAGGTTGGCGCGCCAGCCATCCTCGCCATATTCGGGGATGTCCATGATCGGCACGCGTTCCGACTCATCCGCATCGCCGAGAAACGCAAACACCAAGCCGTAACGCTCTTCGGTCGGGTAGGCATCGATGCGCGTGCGGGCCGGGATTTTTCCATCCTTGCCGATCGACGGAATTTTCACGCACTCGCCGGCGCCGTTGAACTGCCAGCCGTGATAGGGGCACGCGACACAGTCGCCGTGAATCTTGCCCCCCGCCAAGTTTCCGCCGCGGTGGGTGCAGATGTTCGAGAGGCAGTGCGCCTTGCCTGACGCATCGCGGAACAGGACGAAATCCTGACCCAGCATGGTGGTCTTGAGCGGCTTGTCGGTGAGTTCCGCCGATGTCGCGGCGCAGTACCAGAAATTGATATACATGCCTGTCTCCTGGCTATGAGAACGCTTTCAGATATTTCAGAATCCGCTTTCGTTTTTCAGGGTCCGTCACCGGAGCATAGCGCATCCGGTTACCCGGATATAACTGGGTCGGGTTGGCAAGGAAGGCATCAATGCTCTCCTCGCTCCAGACTTTTCCCGCCGCAGCCGCCTCGCGAAAGCTTACCGTATAGAAGTACTTTGTCTTGCTGCCGACGCGCCGGCCGATGATGCTGTTGAGGTTGGGGCCGATTCGATGTGGCGCATCCGCCGCCGTGTAATGACAGAACCCGCACCACACCCAATCCTTGCGGGCCTCGGCAAGTTCTTCGGCGCTCGCGAAAATCTTGCCGTCGCCGACAATATCGTCATCCAAGATCTTGACGGCGGCGGGCGCGCTGCCGCGCCGCTCGGCCGCTTTGGCGTCTTCCGCGGCGGCGTAGTCGTTGCTGAAGGTGAACAACGGCAGCACGCCGAAAAACGAATACGGCAGCCAGAACGAATAGGCGAGGGCGCCGACCAGGGCGATCCGGATCGCAAGCTTGGCGGTCGGGTGATAGTTCACGGTCGTCTCACCGCGGGAACAGGCGGTAGAAGGGTTGCCCGGTGCGCCATCCCAAGACGACGGCCATCACCAGGGCGACGGGGATCAATCCGGTCACGAAAAAGCTGATGGCGCTGTGCGTATAACCGGCGACCACGCGAACTTCGTAGATCGCCGGAACCAGGTTCGGCAACGTGCCGAGATTGAAAAACGGCACCTTGTACCCTTCGCCCCAGCCGCGAATGGGCCCAACGATACAAAGAAGCAGAACCGCGATGTACAGCGCGATCGAAATGTCGCGCATGATTCCGGACGCGGTGTCGGTCGCAGGCGCCGGATCGCGCCATAACAACCAAAAGCGAAGCAAAACCAGGATCAGCGCGACCAGACCCCAGGACATATGCATGCGGTCGACCAGATTGCGGCCCAGCGAGCCCATCGGCGTCTCGGGGATCAGCAACGCGGTGTAGAGGATGTTACCGACGACGATGAGCAGCATCCAACCGATCGCCGTGGTCAGCGAGCGGTCGGAGGCGGCGGTGTTCGCGGAAGCGTTCATGCGGGGCAGCGTACCCAAGCTCGTGTCTGCCGATCCATCCAATCAACCCCATGGCCGAATGGTGCACAGTTGGCTGCTATAATATCCTCGAACCACAAAGAGCGGGAGGCACTCATGTTGTTCGGTCTCGATTCGGGCGGTCAATTGGGGCGGCGCTCGGCGCTGCAATCAATGGCGCTGCAATCGGTGGCGGGCGCGGCGATGGGGCTGTCGGTTGGGCCGACAGAGGCCGCTCAGGACCCGCGGCTCAGGATCGACCTCAACGATCCCAAACAGAACCTGCGCGCCTTCACGCGGGTGTTCGCCGACACCGACCCGTCCAAGGTCGCGGTGGGCTGGTATTCGGGCACGGCCTTCGCAGTGATCGGCGATTCCAAGAAACTGCAGCCGCTCTTGGGCATCGAAGGAATTGGGGTGCGGCGCACCAAGGAACTCGAGAACGGTGGCTACCGCGTCTTCAACCGCGAACTCGCGTTTTACAAAGATCTCAAGACCGGCACGTACCTTGAGACCTGGGATAATCCCTTGAACGGCGAAAAGTGCGAGGCATTTCCGATCCAGAATATGTTCGTCAACGCCGACACGGCGCCGATCTTCGAATTCGACATGGAAGGCACCAAGGTGCGCCAGCCGTTCAATCCGCCGTGGAGTTTCGCCAGCGACTGGGCGATGTCCTTATTCGAAGTGCACCAGTCGGTGAAATCAGAGCTGCAACCGGCCGAGTGGCCGCGCGAATCGGCGGGCGAGTTCGTCCGTATCAGCGAAGTGTTCCATCGCCACTGCCGCATCGAAGACCTCAACAACGAAGCGCTGACGTCGGTGCCGACCCACGGCACCTGGGTGAGGTTGGCGTCGTGGTTTCCGTGGATGCTGATGGGTCAGACCGAGGGTCATCTGTTTTTTCGTTGCCAGACTCACAAATTTGACCGGATCGAGGACTTGCCTAAGGAATTTCTGGCCAAGGCCGAGAGAGGTTACAGCCAATACCTTGACGCGCCGTCGGTCGACAGTTGGGGCAAGCAGCCCAATGACTCGACCTTCGGCATGTACAAGCGCACGCGCAAGCCGGCGCCAGCCAAGGCAGGGGCATGATGATGTCGTCGCTGTTTGTCTCCGACCTCCTGAGCACGCGCCGCAACGCGCTGACGACACTGGCGGGTTTCGCTGCCGCCCCGGCGTTGGCGCAGCAGCCCTCGACGGGCCTCGATCTGACCGATCCCAAGGACAACCTTTACGCCTTCGGCAAATTGTGGGCCGGCTACGAAACGCCGGTGATCGGCGGGTTTCACGGCCTGATGTATGCCCGCGTCGGCAATCAGCGCATGATCCCGGTGTTCGGTTATGCCGGCACCGGCGTGTTGCTGGCCGAATACGACCCGGCCGGATTCCTCAGGCTCAAGTCGCGCGAGACCGGCTACTTCACCGATCTTCGCACCGGCACGCCGCTCGAGACCTGGCATAATCCTTTCACCGACGAGACAGTCGAGGTTTATCACTTCTACAATCCGTTGCTCGCGGGCCGGCTGGGCACGGAAATGCCGCGCTTTCAGATGGGCCCCGGCAACGATCCGCCGACGCTGATGAACGAAGGAACGGTATCCCCGGGTCCCGACGGCAAGGTG
>VGEM01000072.1 GCA_016869315.1 Alphaproteobacteria bacterium
TATGATCTCGGTTAAATCGATCTGGAGCAGAGGACCTTGCAGCCCATCGACAACCCTTTCGGCTAAGGGTGTCACCTATGTCTCCGGTACAAACCGTCACCCATGTCTCAGGGTCGGACAGAAGGCGAATGGCGGGAGCGACGGGACTCGAACCCGCGACCTTCGGCGTGACAGGCCGACGTTCTAACCAACTGAACTACGCCCCCGGGGCGGCGGACGGCCCCTGCAAAAAGCGGCGGGGGTCCGCGAAGAGGCCGCCTTGTAACAGGGGCCTGCCCCCCTGGCAAGCAACGGAAACCCCGGATTTCCAGGCGTTCTCGCTCGATCAATCAGACTATTGGCCGTTTCGCGGGAGCGATTTATATTCATAGCGACTAAAAACCTTTGTCTCCCCTGATTGCCACGGCGGCGTGCGGACGCATTTCATGGCTTCGGCTCGAGTGACCAAATTCCCAGGCGGCCCCAAGAGCGTGCCGGAGCAGGGCCAAGTCGCGCCCGAGGTCGCGCCTGTGCCCGCGCCGGCCATGGTCGGTGATCGCCGCCGAATTGGCGTCACCGAGGCGGTTGGCGACATGGGGCACTTTCTCTGGCGCGTGGAGACCGGGCAGGTGTCGTGGTCGCCGCAGCTTTTCCAGATCTTCGGCGTTCGCCCGGCCGAGTTCGAACCTAATTTCGAACGCGCGGTCGCGTTCATCCACGCCGATGATCAGCCGGTGGTGCGTGCCGAGCTCGATCGCGCCATTGGCGCCAAGGCCAGTTTCGAAATCGATTTTCGCATTATCCGGCCCGATGGCGCGATTCGGCATTTGATCGCCTGCGGCCAGCCCGAGGCCGAAACCGGCGCGCGCGCGGGCGTGATGGTCGGCATCGTCACCGATGTCACCGATGCGTTGTCGGCGGTGCGTGCGACGCAGGATCGCAACGAGATGCTCGATCTGGTCGCCGAAGTGACCCACCTCGGCCATTGGGTGTGGAGCGCGGCCGACGGTCACATGACTCATTGCTCGGACGAACTCGCGCGCATTCACGACATGTCGCCGGTGGTGTTCAAGACGCGCTTCCCTGATCCCCGTGCGTTTGCCGGCGTTGTCGCGAACCGCGATCGCGAAGCCTATCGATCCGCCATCGAGGCGGCGCTGACCGACGCCAGAGCCTATCGCATCGATTACGAGCTCGAGACTCGTTTTGGCACGACCAAGCACATTCGCGAGATCGGCCAGCCGATCTTCGATTCCATAGGCCGATTCAGCCGGTTTGTGGCCTCGGTGCAAGACGTGACCGAGACCAAGCGCCGCGAGCTGCTGGTGGCGGCCGCCAAGACCGCGCTCGAGGCGCAGACCGACGCCCTGAAGCGGAGCGAAACGCGCTTTCGCGACATGATCGAAGGCTCGATCCAGGGCATTCTGGTGATGCGCGGCCGGCGGCCATTGTTCGCCAATCACGCCTTCGCGCGTCTGATCGGCGCCGCCGCCACCGAAGAGGTGATCGCGCTCGACGACATCGAACCGCTGGTCGTCAATCACACCGACTTCGATGCCTTGTTCCGCCCCAATGCCAAAGCCGGACTGCAACGACTGGCGCTACGGACGATCGACCGGCGGACGGTGTGGATCGACGCCGTCGGCCGCGTGGCTGAGTGGGACGGCGCGCCGGCGCGGCTGCTGACGGCGATCGATGTTACCGATCGTCACGCCGCCGAGGAGGCCATCCGTCAGAAAAACGCCGAGCTTGAGCAACTCAACCTGCAAAAAGACAAGCTGTTCTCGATCATCGCGCACGATCTGAAGGGGCCCTTCAACGGCGTGCTCGGGTTTGCCGGCCTGCTCGCGGCCAAGGCCAAGTCGTTGCCCCCCGAGAAGAACGCCGAATACGCAAGCCTGATTTATGACGCGGCGACCGGCGTCAACGATCTGCTCGACAATCTTCTTGCCTGGGCATCCGTGCAGATGCGCGACGCGGCGTTGCGCACCGCGAACATTTCGCTGTCGGCCGTGGTCGATGCCAGTCTGTATCCGCTCCGCGCCATGGGGGTCGAGAAGGGCGTCGAGGTCAACAACCGGGTCGGCGACCTGGCGGTCGAGGCGGACGAGAACATGATTCGCATCGTATTGCGCAACCTGATGTCGAACGGTATCAAGTTCACGCCGGCTGGCGGTGCAGTCACGATCACGGCCGAGCAGATCGGCACCGGAGGCGGGCCGCGCCGCATGATCGAGATCAGCGTCCGCGACTCCGGCGTCGGCATGACGCCCGAATTTGCCGCAGAGTTGTTCAATATCGGCCGCAAGGTGTCGATGGCCGGAACCCGTGGCGAGCGCGGCACCGGCCTCGGCCTGTTACTGTGTCGCGACATCATTGCCCGCCATGGTGGCACGTTCACAGTCGATTCGGCCGTGGGGCGCGGGACGGCCTTTCGCTTCACCCTGCCGGTCGCGCTATAATCCCGGCGATGCCGGGTGATCTGATCTGGGAAGACGAGACCTCGACGACGCCGGCGTGGTGGTTGTCACGCGCGAGCGATAGCGCGCGCCGGTACTTTATCGCGCGCTGTCCGGTCACGGGCTGGATGCTCGGCATCATTCGCGTGACGGGGCAGGACGACCGGGTCGTCGCCGCGGCGCCGCCCGAGGTCTCGATCGAAGCCGTCAAACATCACATGGCGAAGCTGGCCGGCCTGGCCGATCCGCGCGGCGGGCCGGAAGTCGGGCGATGGCGTCGGCGGCGATTTTTCAAGCTGGCGCTCAAGATGGTGCCGCTCGCCGTCGCCGCCATGACGGCGGGCATCGCGATCGGTGCGGCGGTGGCGCTGTTCGCCATTTCGACGGGCTTGGTCGGCTGGCCGATGGCCGCCGTCGGCGTCGCGTTTGGCGCCGGCGCCGGGCCGATCCTGAAAGCGCTCGCCGAACGCGGCCGGCCGGCCGACAACCCCTGGAGTCGATTCCTGGTCGCGACGTTCTTTGCCGCCCTCGGCGCCGCGCTGGCGGCGGGCGGGCTGCTGGTGTTGTTTCAGTAGTTATCCGATCGGCAGCAGGCGCTCGCCGAGGATTTTGCCGAATGTCAGCGCCGGCGTAACGCTCATGCCGCCGCAGTACGACTGCCCCTGAAACGCCGCCATGCCCAGCATTTCGCCGGCGCCGTAGAGGTTGGGGATCGGCTTGTCGTCGTGATCGAGGACGCGAAGGTTGGCGTCGATCGCCACGCCCGCGGTGTTCAGCAGGTAATAGCCTTGCATGCGGACGGCATAGAACGGCCCAGTTTCGATCGGGCGCGGCATGTGCTTGCGGCCGAGCTTGTCGTTGCCGCTCGATTGCGCGGAATTGTAGTCGGCGACGGTCGCGGCCAATCCTGCGGCATCGATGCCGGTCGCTTGCGCGAGTTCGGCAAGACTCGCGGCTTTGGTGAAGGTCGGATAGGTGCCGAACGCATCGATCAGTTCGCCATTGGTCCACTGCCGGCACATCGATGGCGACTCTTTCAGGATCGCGTCGTCGAACACGATCCAGCAGCGCTCGTCGGGTTGCTTCAGCAGCGCCTTCTCGCGCTCGTCATAGCTCAAGGTGTCTTCGCGCACGAACCGTTCGCCGCGAGCATTGACCCAAATCTCCCACGGCTGGCGCGTCGCCGGGTCGCTGGTGAGGCGGACCAAGAGGGGGCTCGGCACCTCGAGGTCGGCGAGGATGGCGTTGAACAGCGGTTGATGACACTGCTGGCCGCGCAAATATGAACCCGCCGCCAGCGCCATGGTGATGCCGGCGCCCTGGCTGTAGGGATAGACGGTGTCGGCAAAATCGCGCACGCCTTCGATCTCTTCGAACATCCTGGCGTTCGAGCCATAGGGACCGCAGGTCAGGACGACGCTCTTACCCAGGTGGCGCGTCGCCATCTTGTCGGGGCCGACGGCGACCACGCCCATGACCGCACCGCCGGGCCGTTGCTGAATCAATTCGGTGGCTTCGGTTTGGGTCAGCACCGTTACGGCGCCGCGCGCGATTTCGGGGGCGAGTTCCTTCTCGAGGATCTTGAGAATCGAGAGTCCGCCTTCCATGCCCCAGAAATAGCGCTTCTTCGAATACGGATCGTGGCCGCTGCCCATCACCGGATGCTCGGGCCGGGCTTCGAAGCCGGCGTCGAACAACCAGTCCACCGTGGCGGGCGCGTTTTCGACGGCGAGGCGGAGGATGGTCGGATTGGCGGTGCCTTGGCTGATCCGCATGACGTCGTCGAAGTGCTCCTGCGGCGTGTCGTCGATGCCCTTCGACTTCTGAAACTTGGTGCCGCCGGCGCTCATCTGTCCGCTCGACAGGAACAGCGTGCCGCCGACCTGGCCGGCGGCTTCGATGATCAGCACTTTGGCGCCGCGGCGCGCGGCGAAGATGGCGCACGGGATGCCGGCGTTGCCGCCGCCGACCACGATGACATCCCAGCGTTTCGTTTGTTGCGCCGAAACCGGAGACGAAACCGCTGCCGCGGCCCCTACGATGAGGCCGCGTCGTGACGCCGTGGTCATGGGCCTAGGCTTTCTTGATACCGACGAGGTTGCCGAAGTTGCCGCTCGCCTTGGCCGTTTTATCGGACACCGCAAATCCGGCCTTGGCCATCTCGCCGCCGAAATCGAGCGAGGCATGCTGCAGGCGCCACACCTCGGTGTTCCAGCGGTGATCCATCCAGGTCGAGTAGGTGCGCTGCGGCGAGGGCGGGGCCTGGGTGTTGAAATCGAGCGGGAAGAACACGCCGCCCGGCCGAAGGACTCGCATGGTCTCGGCGATGATCTTGCGCGAGGCGCTGGCCGTGACCTCGTGGAACAGAATGTACGACACGACGATGTCGAAGTGCCCGTCCGGGTACTTGGTGTCCTCGGCCAGTTTCTGCGCGAACGTCACGTCGGCGCCGACATCGACCGCGCGCATGTGGGCGTAGCGCAACATCGGCGCGCCGACGTCGATGCCGATCACCTCGGCGTTCGGATGCTTTTCCTTCATCGCCACGGTCAGCTGGCCGATGCCGCAGCCGATATCGAGGATGCGGTTGACCTTGCCGTCGTCGGGCAGCGGGCAGTTCGTCGCATAGCCCTTGTGGCGTTCATCCTGATCGTTGGCGCCGCGATAGAACACGTTTGTCGCGTAGTGGTAGATGTGGCCGGCAAACGGGTTGCCGACATAGCCGCCCGGCTGCTGGTGGATCTCGTGGCGGGTGTACTCGGGGATGGCGAGATTGGGATCAAGGATCAGCTTGCCCGGGCCGCGGTTATCGTAGGATTCCATTTCGGCCAGATACGCGTCGCCGTCCGAGTGGAAGGCCATGTCGAGGATGTCGTGCTCGAAGTTGTGGGCGCTGTGCCACATCCGATCACGGATTCTGATGGCGGGGTCGTTGCCGAACAGTTCGATGGCCTGCTGGGGCGTGATGTCCTTCTTGAGATCGAGCCCGGCGCGCTTCGCCAACTCGGTCTGGCGCGCATAAGACGCAGGGCCGAGTGCGCTGTTGGTGAACTTGTTGACGCCGCACATGAAATCGTGCCAGCTTTCGAGGCCGAGGGTCGGCAGACGTTCGAGCCGGCCAATGGCGCCGCGCGGTTCGATATCGGCGGATGTTGTCTTGGCCGAGGCGCCTGACGCCGCGGCGGCGATTGCGGACGAGGCGAGTGCTGTACGACGGTTGATCATGGCGCTTACCCCTTCTGCCCGTCGGATTTGCCGAAGTCGTTGGGCTGATCGCCCTTGATGACAAGGGAACTGAACGTCAGCTTGACCATCTGATCGCGCTCGGCCTCCCACGCTTTCACTTCGTCGGGTGTCGGCACGTAGGCTTCGATCGCGGCCGGCGTCACGTCGCGCTTCGCCGCCATCAGGCTCTCGATCACCTTCATGCGCCGCTTGGTCGCCCACAGTTCAGCGCCGAGCGCCATGATCGAACTCACCATCCCGTCCATCAGCGGGTTTCCCAGAAACGCCCTCCCGCGCGTGTCGCCGGGTATGAAATCGACCGTGTGGGTGGGTCGCTTGCTGTTCAGTTCGGGCATGGATGCGGGCTCCTCAGAGATGACCGGTCGGCACTATATAGTGTCTTTGCCGCCAAGCGAACGCCCCGCCGCCATAAATAGGGTACGAACCTATTTACGGGCGTAAATAAGTGAGAATATCAAAGCAGTAAGGTTGAGCGCGCCCACCAGCACGAACGGTGCCGCGGGATGGATGGCATCGAACGCGAAGCCGCCGGCAAGGCTGACGAGAACGACGCCAAGCAAGCCCGCCAGCGTGAACATGCCGATCGACGAGCCGCGGAGGTGTTCGGGCGCTTCCTCGCCCAGCATCGATTGCGCGCCGACCGTCGTGGCGCCCTCGGCGAGGCCGATGAGGGCCACCACGATCCACGCCGCGACGCCAAAGATGTCGCCGATCAGCGCCGTCGCCAGATAGGCGACGGTGGCAAAGGCGAGCGCCGCCGTCAGCACGCCGACCCGCGGCGTGCGGTCGGCGATGACACCGGAAATGACCGGCACGATCACGCCCGCGATCGACAGCAGAAAGACGAAGTCGCCGGCGTGGGCCCGCGCCAGGTCGGCGGAGATGCCCTGTTAGGCGGCGACCGATACCACCCACAGCGGCAGGAACGAGCCGACGATCAAAAAGTCGCTTTTGAGCACGCAGGCGACGAACAGAATGAATCGGAAGCGGCGGTTGATCTGGGCATGGGCGATGACGCCGCGCAAGTTGGCGAAGGCGGCGCGCACGGTTGCGGCGACACTGGCCGCGCCCGGCGCATCGCGCTTGCGATCGACGGTGATGCCCGTCCACGCGAAGGCGAAGCCGATCATGCCGAGCGTCGCGACAAACCAGAACCCGGCCATCAGGGCGATATCGGGCGCTACGCCGGCGTCCTTCAGCCATTCGGGCACGCGGGTCGCGATCCGGCCGGCGAAGAAGCCGGCGAAGGCGCCCTGGGTCAGCAGCATCAGCGCGATGTATTTGCCGCGCGAGGAATTGTCCGGGTAATCGACAACGCTGGTGGCGCCGCCGGCGGTGAAGGCGGTTTGCGCGACGCCCACGGCCAGCATGGTCGCGAACAGAACCGGCAGCGCGCCGATCAGCGGAAACCATTCGCCGCGGGGGCGCGCGCCCAACGGCGGCGGTGCTTCGCCGCTCGCCTGCTTGGCGGTGGCGGGATCGAACGGCAGCCAATGCACGTCGTCACCCATCCAGCGCGTGGTGATGGCGACGCGACGGCCGCCGGTGCGGCTTCCGGCATTGCCCTTTGCGCCGTGCACCATGAAGGGGTGAATGATGACGGCGTCGCCCGCTTCGCACTCCCAGCTCAGGGTCTTCTCCTTGCCCTCGCGCACCAGCGCATCGAAATCGGGCGTCGGCAACAGGCTCTTGATCTGGGTTGGATCGTAGGACGGCGGGCTCAGAAATCCCGGCACGGTCTTGTGGCTGCGGTCAATAAACTCAATCGGACTGTTGTCCCGTTTGGCCGGGGTCAGCGCCATCCACAGCGACGGCAATTTCTCGCCCTTCCAGCCAAACGCAGCGATGTCGTGATGCCACGGGCTGCCTTCGCCGGCCGAGCCATCCTCATGGGCGTTGTGTACGAAGGTGAGGTCGAACCAGAAGCGAAGTTCCTTGGCGCCGGTGACGCGCGCGACTGTTTCGGCCAGGCGATCGCGAAACAGAAACTCGCGGATCAGCGGATTTTCGCGCCACATGTAGCGGATCGTCATGCGGCCCTTGCCGCGGCCGAACGACATGGCGTGGCCGGGAATGCGCTCTGCGCCGGTCGAGGCGGCCGCGGCGGCATCGATCGCCGCCAGGATGCGCGCACACCACGCGGGCTCGATCAGGCCCGGCAAATGGACGGCGCCATGGGCGTCGTAGAACGCGCTCATCTCGGCCAGTTGAGCGGCGGAATAAGGCGTGGACACGCGAGACCCCCTGGAATGGGTGCGACACTACTTGGCCGGCAGCGACGGGGCCAGAATGAATGCGGCGAGATCGTCGATCTGACGGATGCTGAGTTCCAGCGGCGGCATGGGCTCGTGGGGCTGGGCGAGGAAGACTTTCAGGGCCTCGGGCCGATCGGCGTAGTCCTTGGCCATGGCGGCAAAACTCGGTGTGCCGTCGGTGCTGACTTTATTGTTGGCGACAACGTGGCACTCGGCGCACCACTTGAAAGCCAGCCCGCGGCCGGCCGAGGGGTCGGCGGCGAGGGTGGGGATAGCAGTAAGCAGCAGGGCGACAATCGAAGTCATTGCGATGACAAAGTGCCGACTCTGTTTCGCGCGCGCTCTGACCTGGATCAACTGCGGGCACTTCACGCCATTGAAGCTGGGAGCTCCCGCTTAGCCCTACCGCTGAATTTCTATGATTATAAGCGATAACATGATGCGGCAGCGGAGGGTGGAGAAGAGCACAAGTTCTTGCTTATCGAGCGAGACGGCGTGCTTGGCCGCAGAACGCCCAGCAAGCACATGGTTTAAGTCGACGACAGGGGCCGCTTGCGGGGTTCTTGCCTTTGACTGACTTTACCAGCGCGATTGCTTTTGAGGCTGGGTCTGGGAGAGGTGTGCTAGCGGTCGAAATGAGCAACACGAAACTAGCGACACGTAAGGCGCTTTCTTGCGCGTTTGAATCGCAGAGACAAGTCGAAAGCGCGTCTTGGCAGAAACTCACCGCCTACGTCGGGCCTGAGTAGGCTCCGGTGCTGGCGGCGGTGGCGGCAGATTCACTGGCCAACACAGATTCAACCCTAGATTTTTTTGGAAGGAATGGTGTGGCGGCATGGTTTCGGCTGCGAACTGTGGCCGGGATAACGTGCTGACGGGCCTCCGCGTCAAACAAAAAAAGAGCAAGACGCGCGACTGTCGGCTGGGGAGAGGGGGCGAATTAGGATTCTTTTCGACTAGATTTTCTCACCCCACCCACCGCTCCATCTCCTCCACGCGCACGCCCTTCCGCCGCGCCAGGTCCTCGACCTGATCCCGCTCGATCTTCCCCACCCCAAAGTACGCAGCCTTGGGGTGCGCGAAGTAGAGCCCGCTCACGGCGGCACCTGGCCACATCGCAAATGAGTCGGTTAGTTCGATGCCGGCGTTTTTCTTGACGTCGAGCAGTTTCCAGATCGTCGCCTTCTCGCTGTGGTCGGGGCAGGCGGGGTAGCCCGGCGCGGGGCGGATGCCGCGATATTGCTCGTCGATCAGCGCCGCGTTGTCCAGGTTCTCGCCCTGGGCGTAGCCCCAGAACTGCTTGCGCACGCGCTCGTGCATCCGCTCGGCGAAGGCTTCGGCGAGGCGGTCGGCAAGGGCCTTTAGCATAATCGCGGCATAGTCGTCGTGCGCCTTCTCGAACTCCTTGGCTTTATCCTCGACGCCATGCCCGGCCGTCACGGCAAAGGCGCCGATGTAATCAGCGACGCGTGATTCCTTCGGCGCGACGAAGTCGGCGAGCGCGAAGTTGGCGCGGCCGTCCTCCTTGATCGCCTGCTGGCGCATGGTGTGGATCGTTGCGAGTGTCTTTGTGCGGCTCTCGTCGGTATAGATCTCGATGTCGTCATCGTTGATTGCATTCGCCGGCCACAGCCCAATCACGCCCTTGGCCGTGATCCACTTTTCGCCGATCAACCGCTGCAACATGGCCTGCGCGTCGTTGTACAGCTGGCGCGCTGTCTGGCCCACGGTCTTGTCGCTGAGGATGGCGGGATATCGCCCGGCCAGTTCCCAGGTCTGGAAAAACGGCGTCCAGTCGATTCGGCTCGCGAGCTCGGCGAGGTCGTAGTCCTCGAACACGGTCACGCCCAGCACCTGCGGCCGTTCGGGCTTGGCGGTCGCCCAGTCGGTCTTGAACTTGTTGGCCCGCGCGGCGGCGAGGGGCAGGCGCTTGCGCTGGCCCTGGCTGCGTTCGTGCGCCTCGCGGGTCTTGATGTAGTCGGCCGCGGTGTCGGCGACAAATTTGTCGCGCGCGGTGGTAGAGAGAAGATTACTTGCGACACCCACGGCCCGCGACGCATCCGTCACGTAGATGACCGGGCTGTCGGTGCCGGGCGCGATCTTCACCGCCGTGTGTACCTTGGACGTAGTTGCGCCGCCGATCAGCAGCGGCAGGGTGATGCCCTCGCGCTTCATCTCGCGGGCGACGTAGGCCATTTCATCGAGGCTTGGCGTGATCAGGCCCGAGAGACCAATGATATCGACCTGTTCTTTCCTGGCAGTCTCGAGAATCTTGGCGCAGGGCACCATTACGCCGAGATCAATCACTTCGTAGTTGTTGCACTGAAGCACGACGCCGACGATGTTCTTGCCGATGTCGTGCACGTCGCCCTTGACCGTCGCCATCAAAATCTTGCCGTTGTTGGCCTTGGCGCCGCCGGGGTTCTTCGTTTTATCTTCCTCGATGTAGGGGATCAGGTAGGCCACCGCCTTCTTCATCACCCGCGCGCTTTTCACGACCTGCGGCAGAAACATCTTGCCGGCGCCGAACAAGTCGCCGACCACGTTCATGCCGTCCATCAGCGGGCCCTCGATCACTTCGAGCGGCTTTCCGCCGCGCGCGGCGATCTCGGCGCGCGCTGCTTCGGTGTCGTCGGTGACGAATTCGTCGATACCGGCGACAAGGGCATGTCTCAGTCGCTCGGTCACCGGCGCCTCGCGCCACGTGAGGTCGGGCGCCGATGTTTTTGCGCCGGCGCCTTTGAAGCGCTCGGCGATCTCCAACAGCCGGTCGGTGGCATCGTCGCGGCGGTTGAGGATCACGTCCTCGCAGCGCTCCCGCAGCTCGGCGTCGATATCCTCGTACACCGCGAGTTGGCCGGCGTTGACGATGCCCATGTCCATGCCGGCTTTGATGGCATGGTAGAGAAACACCGAGTGCATCGCCTCGCGGACGGGTTCATTTCCACGAAATGAAAAGCTGATGTTCGAAACGCCGCCCGAGATATGGCAGTGTGGCAGCGTCGCCTTGATCCGCCGTGCCGCTTCAATGAAGGCGATGGCATAGCCGTTGTGTTCTTCAATCCCGGTCGCCACCGCAAAGATGTTCGGGTCGAAGATGATGTCCTCGGGCGGAAAGCCGATCTTCTCGGTGAGGAGTTTGTAGCTTCGGGTGCAGATCTCGATCTTGCGCTCGACCGTGTCGGCCTGGCCCTTCTCGTCGAAGGCCATGACGACGGTGGCGGCGCCATAGCGGCGGATCTTGCGCGCCTGGTCCAGGAACGGCGCTTCGCCTTCCTTGAGGCTGATGGAATTGACGATGGATTTTCCCTGCACGCACTTGAGGCCGGCCTCGATCACGGTCCATTTCGATGAGTCGATCATCACCGGCACGCGGCTGATGTCGGGCTCGGAGGCGATCAGGTTGAGAAACTTCACCATCGCCGCTTCGGCGTCGAGCATGGCTTCGTCCATGTTGACGTCGATGATCTGTGCGCCGTTCTCGACCTGTTGACGCGCGACATCCAATGCCGCGACGTAGTCTCCGGCCAGGATCAGCTTCCGGAACTTGGCCGAGCCGGTAACGTTGGTCCGCTCGCCGATGTTGATGAACACCGCCGAGGCGGGGGGGAGGGAGACATCGGACATGGCGGGATATTTCACATTTAGATTGGCAAGTGTTGAACCATCCCCTCACCGCCTCTCCGCCGTCGCGCTACGCGCTTCGGCGGGATCGGCACCCTCTCCCCAGCGGGGAGAGGGTTGGGGTGAGGGGGATTCGGCGGCTCCGTATGGTCTGGGGTTTACGACGCCATCGCGAAGGGTTCCAGGCCCGACAGCCTGGTCTTGCGGGTGATCACGGGCAAGGTCCGGGGCCTCAGGCCCTTCACGGCCAGCGCAATGGCGCGGATGTGGTCGGGTGTGGTGCCGCAGCAGCCGCCGACGATATTCACCAGCCCATCCTTGGCCCAGGCGCCGAGGTACCCGGCGGTTTGGTCGGGGGTTTCGTCGTATTCGCCAAAGGCATTGGGCAGCCCGGCGTTGGGGTACGCACTTATATATGTGTCGGCGACGCGCGAGACCTCGGCGATGTGCTGGCGCATCTGGGCCGCACCCAACGCGCAGTTGAATCCGATCGAGATCGGTTTCACGTGCCGCAGTGAGTTCCAAAACGCTTCCGGCGTCTGGCCCGACAGCGTGCGGCCCGACTGGTCGGTAATGGTGCCCGAGATCATCACCGGAATTTCCTCGCCAAGTTTCTCGAGAAATTCTTCGATCGCGAACACGGCGGCTTTGGCATTCAGCGTGTCAAAGATGGTCTCGACCAGCAGAATGTCGGCGCCGCCCTCGATCAGGCCCTCGGCCTGCTCGCGGTAAGCCGCCTTGAGCTGATCGAAATTGACGTTGCGAAAACCCGGGTCGTTGACGTCGGGCGAGATCGACGCCGTGCGATTTGTCGGCCCCAACGCGCCGGCGACCCACTTACTCTCGCCCGCCACATTCCGCGCCAGCCGCGCGCCCTCGCAGGCGATCTCGCGCGCGGTGTCTTCCAGCGCATAATCGGCCTGAGCAATCCGCGTCGCGGAGAACGTATTGGTTTCCATGA
Organism: Alphaproteobacteria bacterium; assembly: GCA_016869315.1. Taxonomy (GTDB): domain Bacteria; phylum Pseudomonadota; class Alphaproteobacteria; order Rhodospirillales; family Rhodospirillaceae; genus VGEM01. The sequence goes on from VGEM01000072.1 coordinate 12,525, forward strand.
TGTCGGCGCCGGCGTCCGCATAGGCGCGGTGAATGCCTTCGATCACGTCGGGTCGCGTCAGGTTGAGGAGATCGTTATTGCCCTTGAGGTCCTTGGCATGGTTGCCAAACCGCGAACCGCGAAAGTCGGCCTCGGTCAACGCCGGCTTATGGCGCTGGATCATGGTGCCGAAGGCGCCATCCAGCACCAAGATGCGCTTGCTCAGCGCATCGTGAAACGCGGCGATGCGGTTCGCGCGCGACATTATTTCAGCAGCCCCAACAGATGCTGCACGCGCTTTTTGTTCACGCCGCCGTCGCCGTAACCGTAGATCGCATGGCTGTAGATGGCGACCGTCGACGACGCGTCGTCCTTGGGGATGAAGCGCACGGTAATGACATCCGGCCAGTGAATGGTCGGCGTGCGTTGCACGAAATCGATCTGCAGCCCGTCGGCGCTCTCGGCCAATACCTCGATGCGAGGTTCGTTCGCCAGCGCTGCCGCAAACTTGGCTTTGAGCGCCGCCGCGGCCATGGCATAGCTCGGCGCGGCTTCGTCGGGCTTGGCCTTTTCGGTGAAGCCCTCGGGCGCCACCAGATACTTGTTGGGGCTGGCCGGTAATTCCAAGGTCTTGAAATCGACCGGCGTCGGGTTCTTGTGCGGCAGCAACGGCGCGAACGCGCCGAGCCGGCCGGCAACGACGGCCAGAACGATCAATCCGACAATGGTCAGCGCAGTCATCTTTGCTATCTTCCACATCTTGGTTCACTCCACAAAAGGATCCTCGCCATGCCGCAACCGAAACACGTGATGGCCCTGCCGGCGCCGACCGACGCCCAACTGGCCCGGACTCTCGACGACGGCATGAAGAAGTACTTCCGCATCTGCCGCGAGAAGCTCGGCATGATCCCGAACGTGCTCAGGGCTTACGCTTTCAGGCCCGCCAAGCTCAAGACCTTCGTCTCCTTCTACAATGAATTAATGCTGGGCGAGAGCAAGCTTTCGAAGCTCGAGCGCGAGATGGTGGCGGTGGTCGTGTCGTCGGCCAACCATTGCTATTATTGCCTGGTAGCCCATGGCCAGGCGGTGC
>VGEM01000073.1 GCA_016869315.1 Alphaproteobacteria bacterium
GGTCGGGTTGACGGGAATGCTGCCAACGGCGTTTTCCATCAAGATGCCGTTGGGCGCGCGCGGGTCTTCGGCCACCACCTTCTTGGCAAACGCATGGCGCGCGTCGTCGTCGGTGTGCTCCGCCGACATGCGCTTGAGATAGTCCTCGGCCGTGTTGTCGCGATAGAGCGCGGATGGGATTGGCGGAATTTTGTTGCCGCCCCCGAGCGCAGGATCGAGCAGCACCAGGCGATCGACCCGCGCTGCGTTTTTTTCCGTGAAGCGCCCGACAATGCGTCCGCCCCAGGACCAGCCCAGAAGATGGGGCTTGGCGTAACCCTGCGTCGCCGCCCAACCCAGAACGGCCGCGAGGTCTTCGATCGCTGCATCGGTATCGACCTTGAGCGGTTCCGGCGCCGGATCGGACAAATGATAGCCGCGAACCGCAAATGTGACCGCGCCAAAGCCAGCCGCGACCATCGCGTCCATGGTCGAGTAATCGGTTCCGCCCGGAAACGAGAAGTCGTAGCCGGTCTGGCCCGAAACGTTGGCACCCTGCACCAGGATGACAATCTGTTGCGGCTTCGTTTCCAGGCCTTTGGTGCGCACAGCAAGCTGGCCGGTGGGGCCTTTGATTTTCAAGTTGGCCGCTTGAACCATGAAATTCTCACTTTGCTTTGAATGTATTCGCGGCGAAATACGCGAGATCGGCATTGAACTTCTCGGCCGCCTCGAAAAACACCCAATGGCCGACGCCGGGATAGGTGATGTTCTTCGCACGCGGGAACAATTTGGTCACGGCCGCCGATGCCGTCTTTGCGCTCGAGAACATGTCGTGCTCGCCAAAGACGAACATCATCGGCAGCTTGAGGGACGGAATCAGATCGGTGTTGTCGCGATACGGCGTGCCGTCGGGCAGCACGTGGCGGCCGTCGTTCGCTTTGCGGGCATAGGGCGGATACATCAGATTCATCACGCGGGCGGCATCGGCCAGTTCGCCGGGCGGCGTCGACGTCAGAAACGTCGCGAATTCCGCGGCGCCGTCGAGCACGCGGCGCAGATCGGGCTCCATCATCTTGTCGGAGGCGGCGGGAATCTTCGGATTGACGTCGGGGTTGGGATAAAGCCCGGCGCGCGACGCCGCGAAGACGAGGCCCGAGAGATTGTCCAGACCCCGGCAGCGCACATAGTGCATGCCAATGGTGCCGCCGTAGGACCACAGCACCATGATCGGCTTCTTGAGCTCGGTCGCCGTCATCACCGCCGCAACATCGTCGGCCCAGGTACAGGCATTGCGGTAATCTTCCGCTCGCCATGGCTTGCCCGAGCCGCCATGGCCGCGCAGATCGAAGGCGACCATATGGTAGCTCTTGGCGAGGTCGGAGTTGAGCTGCCTGGTCCAGCTGACGTGACTTTGACCGACCCCGTGAACCAGCAGCAGTCCCGGCCCGCCGCGCCGGCCCGCCTCGACCACGTTGAGCGGCACGCCGTCGGGGGCGGTCACGGTGGAATAGGTCTGTGCTTCGGCGGTCAACGATAGCAGCAGGGCAAGTGCGCTAATCCGCAAAGGTGATCTCCTCCATTCGCGCAAAGCTGCCGTCGATGCGGAAGTTCTGCACCCGCGGGCTGAAGGCCATGGTTTCGATCTGGGCAAACAGATAGAGCGATGCCGCCATGTCGTGGAGCCGTGCGAGCAGAGCACGAAGTCGCTGCTGGCGGGACGCGGGGTCGAGATCGCCGGCGGTCGCCTCGATCTCGGGCACCATCTCGGGCACGCAAAAGAAGGCTCCCGGCTTCAGGCACGACACTGTCTCGATCGACCGGCCCGCATCGCGATAGGTGGACGTCCACCCAAACGGCGTGGAATCCGCGCCCCTCCAGTCGCCGGTCGCCCACATCCGAAGCCACTCTTGCGCCGGCACCAGACGCAACGTCACGTCGATGCCTACCTTGCTCAGATCCTGCACGACCGTTTGATAAATGGCCGCCCATTCCGGGCCCTTGCCTTCGAGCCGCGCCGCGAGCGTCATCTTGAATCCGTTCGGATGGCCCGCCTCGGCCAGCAATCGTTTGGCGCGGTCGGGGTCGTAGGGGAACGGCGCGATTTCGGGGTTGAAGCCGAACATCTCGGGCACGGCGCCTTGCGCGTTGCCTTGGGTCAGGCCGCGCAAGATCGACGCGGCAATCGCGTCCCGATTGATGGCGAGGTTCATCGCCTGCCGCACGCGCACATCGGATGTCGGAAAATCCTTGCGCGTATTGGGCAACGCCAGCGCCTCGACCGGCGAGCGCTCGCGCACGAGAAACTTGAATCCATCGCGCTCGAGGTCATCAAGCGCATCGAGGCCGAGGTTGTAGGCGAAGTCGACCTGATTCGAGATCAGGGCCTGGGCGCGCGGCGTCGAATCAACCAAAGGCGCAATGTCGATGGTTTCGACGTCACGCGACGGTCGCCACGTTGTCGGGTTGCGGTTGAGCGAAAACCGGCCCGAAGTCTGACCCCAATCGTCGAGCGCGAACGGCCCCGAGCCGATCGGGCGCTGGGCGAATTCGTCGGCGCCAAGCTCGGCCCACGCCTTTGGAGGCACGATCATGATCAGACTGAGACGTCGATCGAGGATCGCGTCGGGCTTGGTGGTGGTGAATTCGACCGTGAGGGGGTCAATCGCCCGCACGGTTGCGATGCCGCGGGTTTCGTTGGCGGCGAACAGTTGTTGCGAGGACGGCTGCTTTAGGAAAGTGATCGCGGCAACCACCGCCGCGGCGTCGAGCGGTTCGCCGTTGGCGAAGACAACGTTCGGGCGCAGTTTGAACACCCAGGTGGTCGGCGCTGGAATCTCCCACGAGGTCGCGATCCATGGTTCGACACGTCCGCCGTCACCCAAATAGGTGAGTGCGTCGAACATCATGCCCCAGGGGTGCACGCCACCGGTCGCCATCGACGCATAGGGATTGCCGAGCCCCGGCGGCCTGCCAGGGATCGCCATCCGAAGCGTTGTGGCTTCAGCCGCAGAGGCAGCGAGTGCAACCATCAAAATACGCAGGCGCATGGCCGAACTCCTGGCTGGGTCGATGGTAACAAATCATGCCTCCGAGAGGACCACCAATTGCACGCCTGTGAATTAATATCATTGATGTCTGTTCATTTTGCGTGGGTGGCGCACGTTCGACCTTGTAACTCTGCCGCCGCTACCTAAAAAAGTGCCGTCGATAGTGTGGGTTTATGGGCGTTCACATGCGGTTCAATGCAAAACGTCTGGCTTTGAGCGCCGTTGGCGCGTTGTCGGTCGCGCTGCCGACCGCGGCGCAGCAAACCGTCGCCTTGGAAGAAATCGTCGTCACCGCGCGCAAGCGCGAAGAGTCACTGCTGGAAGTGCCGCTCGCCATCACCGCCGTCGGCGCGATGCAGATCGACGCCGCGGGCCTCAACAATCTCGAAGACATCCAGCAAATGGCGCCCGGGTTCTTCTTCCAGGACGGCGTCAACCAGCTTCGTAACGACCGCGCCAGCCGGTTTTACATCGTGCGCGGTCTCGCTTTCGGCAGCGCGGTGACCACCGAGGCGGTCGCCGTGTTCCTGGACGGCGCGCCAATCGTCGGCGCCGGCGAACCGGGCACCATGGTCGATGTCGAGCGCGTCGAGATTCTGCGCGGCCCGCAGTCGGCGTACTTCGGCCGTAACACTTATGCCGGCGCCATCAACATCGTCACCAAGACGCCGGGCGACGAATGGAAGGGCCAGATCGGGGTCGAGGGCGGACAATATCAAACCCGGTCGTTGTCGGGTTCGGTCGACGGGCCGGTCATCGCCGACAAATTGTCGATCCGCCTGTCGGGGCAGTCGGAAAGAATTGGCGGTCAGTATACTAACGTTGCCGACGGCTCGACGCTCGGTAACCGGCAGACCGATCAGGTTTCGGCGAGCTTCTATGCAACGCCGTCGAACGATCTGTCGATCAAGGCTTACGTGTCGCACTTTGCCTTCGACGACGGCCCGGATGCGCGCTACGCCTTCCTGAGCGATTCCCGTACCTGTAATCTCGGCGGCGCTCGGCTATGGATTTGCGGCAAGCCCCCAGCCTACGTGCCTGCGCTGCTCGGCTTCAATTACGAGGTTGACGACCGCGCGCGTCAGGTGTTCCCGGCGTCGTACTTCGGCCTTCCCCTGCGCGACAAGGCTGGCACCACGACTCTCAGCTGGTTGTCCAATTTTCAGGTCAACTATGACCTCGGCGACGGTACATCGCTCGACTTCATCGCCGCGCGCAACACCCGCAAGACGGGGTTGATCTCGGACGAGGACAATCGTGACACCCGCGGCGTCCGCAATCCGTTGTTTGGGCTGCCCGGTCGCGACGTGCGGTCGTTCCAGAACGAACTCGCTTTCATCGACCGCGCCAACAAGGACTGGTCGGCGGAAATCCGCTTCACGTCGAACCAGGAACAGCCGTTTCGGTATACGTTCGGTGCCAGCTACCTCGAGGCGAAAGCGCAGAACTCATACCTCTATGGCGACGGCTTTGCCGGCTTTCGGCTCGCCTCGTCGAGCGGCATCATCGACGTCAAGACCAAGGCGGTGTTCGGTGGCGCCTACTACGACTTCACCGATCAGCTGACGTTGTCGGTTGAAGCGCGCGCGCAGTGGGACGACAACGTCAGCACGCCGTTCGCCAACACCACCGTCGTCAACCAGCGGCTGCTCGAAGGCCCACCGGCGGATGCCTTGTTCAAGAACGTCGGTCCGCGCGCCATCCTCGAGTACCAGGCGACGGAAGAGGCGATGATTTACGCCTCGTGGGCGCGTGGTTTCCTGCCGGGTGGCTTCAACGCCCGGCTGTTCACGTTGACGGCGGCGCAAGTTGCTGAGCTGCGAACCCAGATCGACATCAACCCGACCATCGCCGAAGAATCGCAGGACACCTACGAACTCGGCACGCGCATCGCCGTGCTCGACGGTCGCGGCTTCGTCAACGCGACCGGGTACTACGGCAAAATCTCCGAGCATCAGATCACCCAGACCGGCGCCGTCACCCAGGCCAACGGCCAGCGCATCGCCGTGTCGGGCGTGGTTAACGGCGGCAAGATCGATTTCTATGGCATCGAGTTGGAATCGGCCGTCACCGTCGCCGAGAGTCTCACGCTGAACGGTTCGTTCTCGTGGAACCACTCCGAGTACAAGGTGCACAATTGCGTCAACTGCCAGAACTATCGCGGCCTTAACCCGCTGACCGGCGGTACCGGCAATGAGATCGAGAATAGCCCCGAGTACACGGCGTCACTGACGGCCACATACCGCACCCAGCTGAACGCGAACTACGATTGGTACGTCGGCGGCGAGTCCTTCTACACCAGCGGCTACTGGGTCGAGGATTCCAACATCCTCAAGACCGAGGGCCGCAACATCATCAATATCCGCGGTGGTGTAGAGTCGGACGCGCTCAGGGTCGAGGCCTACGTCAAGAACCTGTTCAACAACGACGCCTATCCGTCGGTCTCGACCACCCTGGATCGCTTCGCCAACCTCGTCCGCACACCAATGGCCTCACTGCCCGACAAGCGGCGTTGGGGCGTGCGGACCAAATACAGTTTCTGAGCGGCGGTCTATTATCTCCCGTCGCACATTCTGGAGGCAGTAACATGCAGGACTCTTCGAACCACTCGCGTCGCGACTTGGGCCAGTTGATGCTGGCGAGCGCCCTCTCGGTTGGCGGTGCGATTTCCGCCACATCGGTGCGCGCCGCGCCGTCGAGGGACCCGGTCGCCAGCATGTCCACCGCCGACAAGGTTCGTGCCTTCGTCAAGGCGACGTCGAGCCTCAAGGAAGAAAAGGTGATCTGGCGCACCCGTGGCGTCATCCTTGCCTACATTCCGGGCAAGACGCCAGTGCCGATCCTGCGCTTCAAGGGGTGCGAGCAGCAGTGGACGCGCCCGACCGGCGAGACGTCGTTTGTGCGCTTTGGGTCCAACATCAATTTCCTGTGCGATCCTGAAACGGATCAGATTCTCGACACTTATAAGAACCCGCTGACCGGCAAGACCAATACCGTGAAGCACTACGTCAACCGCATCTCGGAAGGGCAGACGATTTCCGAGAGGGGCGTGATCCTGAATGTGATCAATCAGGCCTACCCGGACTTCTACGCTGCGTCGAAATTCGAGATGGACATCGCCGTTGTCGAAGCCGTGATGGCCTTCCGCGGCGAGACCGAATGGCCGCCCGATCTGCGTGCGCCGCCGTCGGGCTCGGTGCAGACGTTCTTCGCCAGCGCCTCGGCGGTGATGGACCCGAAGACAACGTCGGTCCCGTCGCACTTCGCCGGCCACGTTTTGATGCCGTGGTATCCTTGGATGGAGATGGGCGATCATCCCGGCCACATGTTGTGGCACGCCACCGCCTACAAAGTGTCGTCCTACGACGCCATTCCGCCCGATTACATGGCCAAGGTCACCCGCGACCATGCCGACATCTTCGAGAAATCGCCCGAACACGATACCGAGCCGTCGTCCTTCGCCAAACGCCTGAAGGCGCTAGGACGGCTGAAGTGAACCGACTGTCGCGTCGTGGCGCGCTCGCCGTCACAACGGCGGCGGCGGGAACCTCGGCCGCGATCATCGGCCGCGCCCGCGCCGCTGATCCGGTCGATGTGGTGGTGATCGGCGCCGGGCTATCGGGGCTGAATGCGGCGCTGCTGATCAAGGATCAGGGCTTCAAGGTCACGGTGGTCGAGGGCCGCAAACGTGTCGGCGGCCGGATGAACACGCTTCGCACCGTCGAGGGAAACCCTGAGATGGGCGGCGACAGCATCCTCGGCGGTTATGGCCGCATGCAGGACATCGCCAGACGGCTCAATGTCGAACTGGTCAACCACGAAGGCCGGCGCGATCTGTCGCCCGATGCGCAGAAGGACCCAACCACCGTCGAACTCGCCCTCGGCGGAAAGGTGATCAAGAAGGCCGACTGGCCGACGCATCCGCTCAATGTCATGCCCGAAGGCGGCAAGGATCGCTTCCCGGGGCGCGCGTTTTTTCAGGCGCAGATCGACAAGCATAATCCGCTCAAGGCTTTCGAAGATTGGATCGAGCCCGAGAGCGCGAAGTTCGACGGCACGACGTATGACTTCTTCAAAAAGCTCGGCTGGTCCGACGCGGCGATCGACCTCAATTACAATACCAATGTTCAGTACGGCACCTCGGCCCACGATACCTCGATCCTGATGTGGTTTTTCACCCAGGCGTGGTTCAAGTTGCAGTCCGACATCGAGCGCGTCGCCTTCAAGGCGGTGGTCGGCAACGAGGGAATCCCCGAGGCCATGGCCAAGGAGGTCGGCGACGTTCACACCGGCCAGCGCGTCGCCGGCATTCGCGAAGACGGCAAGGTGGTCGAGGTGGTCTGCGAAAGCGGCGCGTCGTTCAAGGCAAAACAAGTCATCTGTTCCATGCCGGTGCCGACCATGCGTTGGCTCAAGTTTGATCCGCTGCTGCCGCCGGCCAAGTCCAAGGCGATCAGAACAGTTCCGGTCATGAAGATCACCAAGGTGGTGATGGTGCCGACGGCGCCGTTCTGGCGCGAGGACGGTATGAGCCCCGCCATGTGGACCGACACCGACATGGGCGAGGTGCGGGCGCTGCGCGAGGGCGAAGACCCGAACAAAGTCACATGCCTGATGGCGTGGGCGAGGGGCTATCTCGCCGACAAGCTCGACACCATCGGCGAACAGGAGGCGATGGCGCATGTCATCGCCGAGTACGAAAAACTGCGCCCCGCCGCCAAGGGCAAACTCAAGCCGGGCGGTTTCAAGAGTTGGCAGAACGATCCCTTTGCCGGCGGCGACTGGGTGGTGTGGAAGCCGGGCCAGATTCACGAGTGCCTGCCGGCGCTGCGCGAGCCCGCCGGCCGCATTCACTTCTGCGGCGAACACACCGCCGTGTCGAACCGCGGCATGGAAGGCGCCATGGAATCCGGCGAACGCGTCGCGCTCGAGGTGATGGCGCTGTTGTAGGCGCTACGCTGCGCGGCGGCCCGGATACGAGATCGGATACGAGCGGATCAAAATCTCGGCCGGCAGGTCGAGCAATTTGCTCAGCGCTCGAACCATGGGAAGCGTCAGCGGCCGTTTACGGGTCATGACTTCGGATACCCGTCCGCGACTGCCGATGGCTGGCTCCAGGTCGCGCCGCGTGAGGCCCTTTTGATCCATCATGAATGCCACCGCGGCAATTGGGTCGGGCGGCGCAATCGGCACATGCTCGGCTTCGTAGGCCTCGATCAACGTCGTCAAAATCTCGACGCGATCGCCGTCGCGTGTGCCCGGCTCGGCATCCCACAGTTTCTCGGCTTCTTTCAAAGCGGCGCGATAATCGGCTTTGGTTCGAATGGGGCGAAGGGTCATGTCACATACCTCAGATCGTCACCGGGTCGATGGTGTCATATTCAGCATGAGTTCCGACGAAACGGACGTAAAGCCGTTATCCGCGATAGTGCACTGCGCATACCAGCCGATACTTGTTACCGCCAATGTTAAAGATCACACGATTGCCAGCGATCACATCTGCTCTTCGAAACACGGCTTTGATCTCCGCCGGATTATACCACTCGTGCGCCCGAACAACGTGAACCCAAGATTTCAACGGCTGTTCGGCGTCACTGCGGCCCGGCCGAAGCCAAAAGTCGCGCAAGGTTCCGACCGAAATGACGCGCATCGGTCCTCTATACCGGCTTAACCGACGTCACGCAGGAAATTGTTCTCACTTTGGGATCAGTTTCGCCAAATTCGCCAAATACGAAGTGATGCCGGGGTTGTGGAAACTACGTCCTCGGATCCATCAGCAGCAGGCGCCGTTGCAGCAAGGCCTGCATATTGCGCCGGCCGTCGGCGATGAGGATGACGAAGACGAGGTTTGATCCGATCAAGTAAACAATTCGGTAGGGATGTGCGATCAGCTCGCGAATGGGGCCGGATCCCCGTGCAAGCGCTTCCGGCGGTCGGCGCCCGCGCATTGGAAATCGAGCGAGTTGTTTCGCGATGCTTTCAAGACGCTCGACGATCGCCAGAGCGGCATCGACTGAGTCGTGTTCCGCAATATAGTCGAAAATCTCATCGAGATCGCGACGAGCGGATCGCGTGATGACGACGCGCATCTTGCTTATGACTTGCGGTACTTCTTCTTGAGTCTGGCGAAGACTTTGTCGGCGGATTCGTACTTCCCATCGCGAATCTCTTGCTCGCCGACGGCCAATATCTTGAGAAACGCCAGAGTTTCTTGGGTTTGCTCGTAGCTGCGTACGTCCTGAAGCACCGCCTTCGCCTCGCCGTTCTGCGTAATGATCAGCGGCTCGCGTGTCTCGGCGATTTCTTCGAGAACGTCAGCAGCCTTGGCCTTGAGGTAACTGATCGGCTTGATCTGGGTTGAATAACGCATGGATCGCTCCTGCGGTGGATGGACCGATTTTAGTCCGGATTCAGACCGGTCTCAAGCGTCCTTAAGATTCGCCCCGGCTTTCGCTGCGCCGCAAGCAATTAGAAAACAAATGCCCTCACCCCGACCCTCTCCCAAGGGAGAGGGAGTCGTCACGCTCAACAAGCCATCTCCCTTGGGAGAGGGCGGACCGATGGCGCGCGAGCGGCATCGGGCGGGTGAGGGACTTTGTTTCGAGGCTAGTAGACAGACCACAAATGCCTTCACCCGGCGCTGCAAAACCCGTGCGCGTGAGATTCGATCCGGAGCGCCGTCGGTGTCGGGAAGTGGGCCGGGATCACCCAGGCGCCGGTGTCGGCGACCGCTTTCAGTAAGCCGTCGCGCGCGATCGCAGACAGGTTCTTATCCCAGCAGAATTTCGATGACCATTCGGGCCGCTCGATCTGCGCCGGGTGGTGCATGGTATCGCCGATGACATAGGACACCTGTCCGCCGTGTTCGAGACGGATCATGACGTTGCCAGGCGTGTGGCCCGGTGCCGGCACCAGCCGCACGCCGGGTTCGATCTCGTGGTCGTCGTCCACCACCACCGCCTGCCCGGCATCGAAAATCGGCTGCATGCTGTCGCCCCAGGAGCCGTGATTGAGTTCAGGATCCTTGGCGATGGCGTCGCGCCAGAATGTCACTTCGGTGCGCCCCAACAGATACTTGGCGCGCGGGAAGGTCGGCACCCAGCGACCGTCCTGCAGCACGGTGTTCCAGCCGACGTGATCGCCGTGCAGATGCGTGCACAGCACGTAGTCGATCTCGGATAGTTTAACGCCGGTCGCCTTGAAGTCGTCGAGGAACGGTCCTGTGCGCATATGCCAATGGGGATTGCGCGGCCGGTGTTTGTTGTTGCCGATGCAGGTATCGATGAGAATCTTCGATCGTGGCGTGATGATCAGCACGCCGTGATTGGCCATGATGATCTGGTTGGTGTCGCGTTTGTAAAAGCGTGGGTCGCGCCCGGCGCGCGTTGCCTGAAACTCGGGCAGCGGCGCGTCGGGCAGAAGCACGTCGGGCGCGATGTAGGGGCCCTCGAACTCGATCACGCGCCGGGCCGCGAACGGCCCCGGCAGATCGGCGATGTTGGCGCTCATGCGGCGGCTCGCGCCGGCCAGCCAAAGTGGAAGGGAATCTGCTGCGGGCCCCAGTACTGCTCGACCGAGTTGTCCTTGGCATAGAAAATATTCTGCACATAAGTGCCGCAGCGCTGCGAGCGGATGATCACCGCTGCGGTGCGATGGTCGCCGTTGTATTCGGCGTGGATTTCCCACGGCTTGATCAGGTCGATGTATCCGGGCCCGACCTTGACCGTATCGGTGTCTCTGACCACCGCGGACTTGGGCAGATCGCCGGGCTTGCCGCCGTCCGTGCGCTCGAACCGGAGCACGTCTTCGCCGCCCTCGATCACGCCGTAGAGCGTCCACGACACGCCGTGATCGTGAATCGTCGTCTTGGCGGTCGGCTTCTTGATCAGCGCGTTGACGCAGAAGCCCCAGTCCGGGTCTTCATAAAGCAGCAGATTGCCATGCTTGCCTTCGAGGCCGAGCTTGGCCGGGCTGTCGGGCCAGGTGTCTGCATGCTTCTTGACTTCGGGGTCACGCAACATCACGCCCAAAAGCCCGCGCGCTTTTTCCCAGCGGGCGTTGAGATCGGGCGTCGTCGCGAACATCGCGCGCATGTCGGCGATGAAGGTTTCGACGGCGGGCAGGCGGGGCGGGTTTGACATGGCAACCTCGGCAAACGCGGGATTACGCATTGGGCAGCGTCATCGCCACTCGGAATCCGAGATTGGCGTTGCGCAGCGTGGTGGTGACCCGGCCGCGGGCGGCGGCGCGGAGTTGCGACGGCAGGCGCGGGTTCCACGAACCGCTGCGACCGACGTGATACTGGCAAGCGGGGTCTGTGTCCCACGCCGATCCATCGGCGGGCGCACCGGTGTAGCTATCGTGGAAGCAATCGACGACCCATTCCCAGACATTGCCGATGGTATCGTGAAGGCCCCAGGCATTGGGCGCGAAGCTGCCGACAGGCGCGGTAAACTTCATCTCGTCGTTGCACGGGAACACGTCGGCGTTGTCGTGGCTTTGGTCGGGCACGTTGGCGTAGCGGCAGGCTTCGGCGCGGCCATCGCCCCAATACCGCGCGGCCGTCGTGCCGGCACGGGCGACGTATTCCCACTCGGCTTCGGTCAGCAGGCGATAGTTCTTTCCGGTGCGGGCCGACAGCCAGCGTACGTAGGCCTGGGCGTCGTGCCAGTTCACGCAGACCACGGGGTGAGAGTCGTCCTGTTCGAAATTCGGATCGAGCCACGACTTGTCGGTCCGCGGCTCCCAGTCGCTGCCCTTGGCGATATCGCAGCCGGCGATGCGGTAATCGGTGGCGCGGACGAAAGCGGCAAACTGGCCGCGGGTGATTTCGTGAACGCCGACAGCGAACGGCGCGGCGATTGTCACGCGATGCACCGGCGTTTCCCATTGGATGTAACGCTCGGGCGATCGTTCGCGGATGTTCTCTTCGGGCGCGGCCCCCATGTCGAATGGGCCGGCCGGCACGGCCACCATCACCGGGCAGTCGGTGCAGTCTTTGAAGGTATCGGCGGCGGCGGCCGGAGCGCCAAGCCACAGGCTCAAGATCAGGAGTGCCTTCATGAACGCGAGCATAGAAAATTATGCGGGACGGTTCCAGACATGCTTGAATGCCGATCGAAAATAGCGGGGGATTTTCGTGGTCGCTTTCAATAGACGGACACTGCTAAGCACGGCCGCGGCTGCGGCCATGTCACGATCGGGGCGCGCCGCCGTCGATGCCGACGTTATCGTGATGGGCGCCGGCCTATCGGGGCTCAATGCCGCGTTGTTGCTGACCGAGCAGGGCGCCCGGGTCCGCGTGCTCGAAGCCCGCCGGCGGATCGGCGGGCGCATCAACTCGGCCCGCGACGTTCCCGGCCAGCCCGAGTACGGCGGCGATAGCATCCTCGGCGGCTATGGCCGCATGCAGGACACCGCGAAGCGTCTCGGCGTCGAGCTGGTCGACAACGAGCCGCGCCGTGCGCGCTCGGTACCCGAGATCGCTCTCGGTGGTAAGGTGATTCCGCGCAAGGACTGGCCCGGCCATCCGCTCAATGCCATGCCCGATGCTGATCGCGACAAGACGCCGGGGCGCGCCTACTTCGAAAGCGTCGTGCGTCAGCACAGCCCGCTCAGGAGCTACGAAGATTGGCTCGATCCCGCCAGCGCGAAACATGACGGCACGGTTCACGACTTTTTGAAGCGCATCGGCTGGAGTGACGCCGCGATCGAACTCAATTACGAGACCAACACGCCGCGCGGAAACTCGGCTCACGAAGTTTCCATCCTGATGTGGTACTTCGTCGAAGGTTGGTTCCGCGTTCAGGACGACGTCGCGCGCGTCGCCTACCGCGCCACCGGCGGCAACCAAAGCATCCCCGAAGCGATCGCCAAAGCCTTGAAGGACGAGGTGATGCTCGGTGCGCCCGTTATCGGCGTGCGCGAGGCCGGCGATACGGTCGAAGTCCGCTGCGCCGACGGCAAAACGCATCGTGCGAAATATCTTGTCTGTTCCGTGCCGTTACCGGTACTGCGAACGATTGCCTTCGACCCCGGCCTGCCGCCCAAGGTCGCCAAGGCGACGCTGATGGCGCCGTCTAACTTCATGACCAAGATCATCGTCGTGCCGACCAAGCCGTTCTGGGAGCAGGACGGCTTCGATCCCGGCATGTGGACCGACACCGCGGCCGGGATCGTGCGGCCGCTCCGCCAGGGCGAGGACGCGAACGAAGTGACGTCGCTGATGGCCTGGGCGCGCGGTTTCATGGCGCAACGCCTCGACACGCTCGGCCCCGAGGCGGCTCAGCAATTGGTGATCTCCGAGATCGAGCGCGTCCGTCCGGCCGCAAGGGGCTTGTTGAAACCGGCTGGTTTCAAATCCTGGCAGCTCGACCGCTACGCTCTTGGCACATGGTCGAACTGGGCGCCGGGTCAGATCGCGGACTTTGTCGGCGATCTCGTCAAGCCGCACGGCCGCATTCATTTCTGCGGCGAGCACACGGCGGTCTCCAACCGCGGCATGGAAGGCGCGATGGAATCGGGCGAGCGGGCCGCGCTCGAGATCATCGCG
>VGEM01000074.1 GCA_016869315.1 Alphaproteobacteria bacterium
TTATCGCCTCGGTGATCGGCACCTTCTTCAGCGGCATCGGCGCCTCCGGCGCGATCATGCCCGCGCTGTACCGAGGGTTCATCGTGACGGCGATCATTTCCGCGGCGCTGATCTATGTGATCACCGGTCAGATGTTCGAGGCCGGGATGACGACCACAGCCGGGGTCGCGGTGTCGGCGACGGATCTGATCGTCTGTGCGTTCGTCGGTCTCGCGGTCACCGGACTGATCATCTGGATCACCGAGTACTACACCGGCACGGGCTTCCGTCCGGTGCGCTCGGTGGCGGCCGCCTCGACCACGGGTCATGGCACCAACATCATCCAGGGTCTCGCTATCTCGATGGAAGCCTGCGCCCTGCCGGTGCTGGTGATTTCGGGCGGCATCATCGTGTCGTTTAGCGTGGCCGGCCTCTATGGCCTCGCGGTGGCGGCGACGACCATGTTGGCACTGGCCGGCATCGTCGTGGCGCTCGATGCCTACGGCCCGGTGACCGATAACGCCGGCGGTATCGCCGAGATGTCGCACCTGCCGAAAGACGTCCGCAAGGTAACCGACGCACTTGATGCGGTCGGCAACACCACCAAGGCCGTCACCAAGGGCTATGCCATTGGCTCGGCCGGCCTCGCGGCGCTGGTGTTGTTCGCGGCCTACACCGAGGACCTCAAGCACTACTTCGGTAATCTGAATGTCGAGTTCCGGCTTGAGAACCCTTACGTGGTTGTGGGGCTCTTCATCGGCGGTCTGCTGCCGTATTTGTTCGGCGCTCTCGGCATGCAGGCGGTTGGCCGCGCGGCCGGCTCGGTGGTCAATGAAGTTCGCCGCCAGTTCAAGGAAATCGCCGGCATCATGGAAGGCAAGGCCAAGCCGGACTATGGCCGGGCCGTCGACATGCTGACGCGTGCCGCGATCAAGGAGATGATCGTGCCGTCGTTGCTGCCGGTGCTGTCGCCCGTCGTGCTGTACTACGTCGTCAACCTGATTGCCGGCCAGGCCGAAGCCTTCACCGCGCTCGGCGCCATGCTGCTTGGCACGATCGTCACCGGTCTGTTCGTCGCCATTTCGATGACCTCCGGCGGCGGCGCTTGGGACAACGCCAAGAAGTACATCGAAGACGGCAATCACGGCGGTAAGGGCTCGGACGCCCATAAGGCGGCCGTGACCGGCGACACCGTCGGTGACCCGTACAAGGACACGGCCGGTCCGGCCGTCAACCCGATGATCAAGATCACCAATATCGTGGCCATTCTGTTGCTCGCTATCCTGGCCAAGTGATCCTTTCGGCACGTTCGTTGCAAAGGGCCTCGGGTTCATACCGCGAGGCCCTTTCGCTTTTCGTGTGAGGCATTACCTTGGGTCCAGTTCAATCGGGGAGGGGATCATGCAACGACGGACGATGTTGACAGGACTGGCCTCGCTGGCGGCCATGCCGGCGCAGGCGGCGGGTGGCGCCGTGCTGGTCACCGGCGCGACGGGCGCCATCGGTAAGTTCGTTGTGGAAATGCTGCTGGCGAGGGGCGAGAAGGCCCGCGGCCTGACGCGGAATCCCGACAAGGCACGGGCGGCGCAGCCGAAGGCCGAGTGGGTCGCCGGCGATCTTCGCGACGCCGCCAGCCTCAAGAAGGCGATGGTGGGCGTGGATCGGATCATCTTCACAGCGGGACGAAAGTTCCGCGATGAAGACCCCGCCAATACGCTTGAGGCCGTCGACTACGGCGGTGTTGTCTCGCTGGCGGCGGCGGCCAAGGAGGTCGGCGCGAAGCAGTTCGTGCTGATTTCATCAGCGGGCGTCGAACAGAAATTGCCGCCGTGGATTTCCCCCATGCTGCTTGAGCCGATCAAATGGAAGGCGAAAAGCGAGGGCGCGCTCAAGGAAAGCGGCGTGCCCTACACCTTGATCCGCCCCTTCGGAATGGACGATCGGCCCGGCGCGCAAATGGGCATCGTGTTCCTGCCGAGCGATCCAATCATGGCGCAGCTTCTCATCTCCCGCACCGATCTCGCGGCGGTATGTGTCGAGTGCCTGTATCAGCCCAAGACGCTGAACACCGCGTTTCAACTGTTCAACGCGGCGACGCGGACGGCGGACGACTGGAAGAAAGCGTTGGGTAATCTTGGCTAACTTTTTCCCGCAGATCCCGGATCGCCGCACCGTTTCGTCACGAAAGCAGATAATTCAGGCATCAGAATTGATGCGCTGTCGGTCCCCGGCGTGACTGGGCCTGTTGCCAGTGACGGGTTCACCGGTATCGATGCCATCAGCGCGGCTAGGGTTTTGCGTGGTGTTTGTTCGGCGGCGATTGCGCTACATTTCCAACCTCCACGCGGGGCGGCGCGCCGGTCGCGCCCGGGCGAGAAATCGGCTCGTGTGGAACAGGTGAGCCAAAAGGGAGAACGTTCATGCTCAATCGACGTTTATTTGCCGGGGCTTCGGGCACCCTCAGCGCGGCGCTGGCGGTGTTGCGCCCAGGCCGCAAGGCCGAAGCCGCCAAGCCCAAGTCGTTCGACGTGGAGCCGCGCGGCACGCAAGGCCGGCTTGAGCGCATGCCAAATTTGGACACGGACAGCCGGGTCGATTTCACCACCGGCTTGCGCCGCTACCGCACCGATGTGCTCGAATCCGCCGCGCGCGCCCGCTTCAATGAGATTTTGCAGGCCAACGGCCTCGACCCCAAGGCCAACATACCGCACGCCAACTTCGCCGCGTTGGTCGAGGACGATGTCGTCATCGGCCTCGAAGGCCGGGTGCGCATCGACTCACAGCGCATGGCGCATCGCCTGTTCAAGCAAGCCTTCGAGCGCGAGCAGGACCGCTACATCGCCGAGTTGGAGGCCTATGACAAAGCCGGCCCCGGCACGCTGGAATTGAACCCGGGCCTGGTCATGCCCGACTACACCCGCCACGAGATCCACATGCAGCCGGGCGGCTACGTCGGCAACGCCTTTGCCGGCGCGATCTACCATTACGGCACCAATGCGTTTTACGAGGCCGGCAAGATCATGAACTATCAGGATGAGCATCATGCTCAGTTGGCGAGCCAGGTTCCGGCGCCGGCCGACGGCAAGATGATGCGCATCCTCGACATGGGTTGCGGCATCGGCCAGCTCAGCATCGCGCTCAAGGAGCGTCACCCCAAGGCCGAGATTTGGGGCATCGACGTCGGCGCGCCCATGGTGCGCTACGGCCACATGCGCGCTGTCGATCTCAACGTCGAGGTTCACTTCGCCCAGCGCCTGGCCGAGGACAGCAAGTTCCCCGACGGCCATTTCGACGTGGTCGCTTCCTACATCCTGCATCACGAGGTGCCGGCGGAGGCCTCGCGCAAGATCATGGCCGAAGCTTTCCGTGTGCTGCGCCCGGGCGGGGTCTACTTCCCGATCGACTTCTACACCGGCAACCGTCAGATGCCGTCCACCGCCTACGGCAATTTCCAGGAATGGAAGGACCACCGCTGGAACAACGAGATCTGGCGCATCGAGTACCGGCAGATGGATTTCCCCGGCGCGCTGAAGGCTGCGGGTTTCGCGGTCAATCAGGACGGCCCCGCGGCCTGGTACAACAAGGCCAACATCATCGGCGTCAAGCCGGCCTAACCCGAACGGATGCGGAGCGAGAGCAATGGCAAACGATCAAACCGACAAGACCCACACCGCCGCGTTCATCAAGAGCGACGTCGACGACGTGGTGATGCTGGGCAACCCGATGACCGACAATCTGGTCACCTCGATGCAGGCCATGGGCGCCGAAGTGTGGGCGCTGTGGCGGCGCGTGCGGGTGATGGAGAAGCTGCTGGCCGAGAGGGGCATCACGCAAGCCATGATCGAGACTTACGTGCCGGGCGAGGCCGACACCGCCGACTGGCAGAAGGAGCGCGACGCTTTCATCGTGCGCACCATCGGCCCCTTGTCGCGCCAGGGGCACCTCAAGGTCGGCGCCGAGTGGCAGAAAAAGTCGTAACGCGGCGCTGATTCCAAAGCCTCGTTCGTCGCGCGCGGACTGTCTGGGCAGCGACTGCAAGCTCATGATGCTCACCAAGGAGCAATTGGCCGAGCGCTTGTCGACCTTGGACCCCTTCATGCGGCTGTGGGTAGAACCGCTGGCCGACCGGGTCGTCGCGGCGACCCGGAAAATCGCCTCATGACGCGTCCTACCTAGGGCCACGTTGGCGACCGGATGAACCGCGACGCGCAAAGCCCAGGGCCGCAAAGTCGAGGTCCGTGATTCCCCCATCGCGGAACGTCGTGTCCCGTCGCGCGACTCTCGCGACCCGCCGTGATCAGTGCGGCGCAATCTTTGCGCCACGCGCCGCAAGCAACTCGCGCAAGATAGATCGGGACAGCGCGACTCGTTCTCGCAATAGCAGCCGACCGAAAACGATGCGCTCTTGGATAATGCCGCAAGCGCATCGAGGATGTGCGCGGCTTCCGGCTTGTTCATTTCTGAAATGAACGCCTTGCGGAATTTTGCCCAGTCGGAATCGTTTTCAGCGCCACGGGCCTTTGCGACAAGGGCAGGGCTGTGCGAGAGGTTGGGCAGCCAAGCATCGTAGAAATCACGCCGGGCAAACGCGGACTTCGGCACCCCACGCGGCGGCCGACGCGCTGTGCCGAGGCGGGGGCCTTCGTTCTTGGTGCGGGGCGTGACGCCGAGTTGGACGATTCGGACCGGAATCGGAATCTCTCGCTACTGCGGACCCTGGCGTTCCTTGCCGGCGCTGAAGCGACCCAGGTTTCCGATCAGCTGTTCGATCAGGCTGAACTCACGGCCCTTGGTCGCGGTTTCGCGCGAGACAATGGTAATCTCGCGGCCGTCGCGCTGATCGAGTTTGGCGACTTCGTTCAGGATGCCGCGCTGGTCGAAGTGAACCGCATAGACCGTCCGGTCCAGCTCCTCGACTCCATAGAATGCGTACTGCGTGGTCTGCGAGCTGATGTAGTACCAGGTCTCGTTATCGAACACCGAGGTGGTCGCGGGCGAACCGAGGATATTGCGTACGTCCTGGCGGGTCTGTTCGCCGGGGGCGAGCCGGGATAAAGCGAGATTGGTCGGCTGGTTGCCGCGCGCATCGATGTCCTTTGCGCAGCCGGCCAGGATCACCGCTGTAATTGCGGCCAAAGCCGAGGTGATCTTCGTCGAACGCATCATGGGGCGAAACGAGGTTGCTGGTCCGAGATGTCTCATATACCAGAAGTCCCTGATATGACGAAACAGCGCCACTCCTGAGGTTGGCACTCCATGACATTTTTTTCAGCCTGGTGGAAGACCCGCCCCGAACAGAAGTCTGCAGCTGCTATTTACATGGCACTGGTCGCCCAGGCCCGTCAGACGGGGTTCTATCTCAATTATGGCGTGCCCGACACCGTCGATGGCCGGTTCGATTTGATCGTGCTGCACGCCATGTTGGTCATGCGCCGCCTGCGGCGCGACGATACGGCCACGGCTGATTTGCGCCAGGCGCTGTTCGACTACATGTTCAGCGACATGGATCGCTCGCTGCGCGAGATGGGCGTCGGCGACTTGAGCATCGGTAAGCATATCAAGAAGATGGCTAAGGCATTCTATGGCCGCGCCGCCGACTGCGAACGCGGTCTCGACGGCGACGATGCGCTGCTCGCCAGCGCACTGACCACCAGCGTGTTTCGGGGCGGTGGAGCGTCTCAGGACAAGATTGGCGCCATGTGCAAATACCTGCGTTCGGCCGATCGCTCGTTGGCGGGGGTTGCGACCGAAGATGTGGTCGCGGGCCGTCTCGCCTGGCCTCAGCCTTGAAGGCCACAACCGTCATGAACGGGTTGCCCAAAAGCGGAAACGTGGCTTCGGCACCCGAGTTTTCGCGCCCGCTCGACGTCAGTACGCTGCCCCCTCGCGGTCATGACGAAGAGACGAAAGCAAATCCAGAGGAATGCGCCGCGCTTGCCAGGCGTCTCGGCGTCACCGGCATTTCTGGGCTCACCGCGCACCTTCAAGTCCGGCCGATTGCCGGCGGCGCCGTTCAAGTGCAGGGCACATTCGCCGCAGACATCGCTCAGTCCTGTGTCGTAACCCTTGAACCGATCGAGACCCATGTCGCGGGCCCCCTGACGGCTACCTTCGTAGCCGCCACACAAGACGTCGACGAGGAGGAGGATGTCGATCCGGTAGCGGACGATATCGACGTCATGCAGGACCACACGATCGACCTTGGCGATATCGTGGTGCAGCATCTGGCGCTCGCCATCGACCCTTACCCGCGCAAGCCGGGAGCGACATTTTCGCCAGCACTTCAGGGGGCTTCCTCGCCGACAAGTTCCGTCGTGTCGCCCTTCGCGGCGCTGGCCAAGCTGAAATCGGATAGCAAATCCAAATAGTTAATCGCCTTGCGTGGGTCCGCCTTTTTGGCTATGAACGGCGGCTTTTTGGGCTCGGACAGCGGAGCCCATCGCGCGGGCGAGCCCGCGGCCCATCCCAGGAAAGATCACGATCATGGCCGTTCCCAAGAAAAAAACGTCGAAATCTCGCCGCGATATGCGCCGGTCGCACCACCGCCTTGCCAGGGCGTCATACCAGGAATGCCCAAACTGCGGTGAGCGTAAGCGTCCTCACCATGTCTGCGGTGCGTGCGGGTATTATGACGGCCGCGAAATCGTTGCCTCAAAAGCCGCTGTCGCCTAAGCCATTGATCTCTATATAATCGCCGCCGACTCAGGCGATGGAATGCTGCTCACACGGCCACAGGGGATCGCCCCGCCGGTGCATCGGGCGCAAGACCTCGCCGCCAGTGCGATCTTGAGGGGGATCGAGTGAGCACGCCGACGGTCATATCCATCGATGGCATGGGCGGCGACCACGCGCCCGAGATCATCGTCCGCGGCATCGCCATGGCCCGCGAGCGTCATCCACTCATCAAGTTTCTGATATTTGGTGACGAGGCGCTGTTGAAGCCTCTGGTCGCGCTGGAAGCCATCCTGTCCGACTGTTGCGAAATCAGACATTGCCCCGATCGTATTACCGG
Source organism: Alphaproteobacteria bacterium (assembly GCA_016869315.1). Lineage (GTDB taxonomy): Bacteria > Pseudomonadota > Alphaproteobacteria > Rhodospirillales > Rhodospirillaceae > VGEM01. Next base: position 6,992 of record VGEM01000074.1, read on the forward strand.
CGATGCCAAGCCCTCGCAGGCGATCCGAACCGGCCGCAATTCGAGCCTGTGGAAGTCGATCGAAGCCGTCAAGGCAGGCGAGGCGGCCGCCATTGTTTCCGCGGGCAATACCGGCGCCCTGATGGCGATGTCGAAGCTGATCATGCGGACGTTGCCAGGGATCGATCGCCCCGCGATCTGCGCCTTGTTCCCGACTATGCGCGGGGAAACCGCCATGCTCGATCTCGGCGCCAACGCTCAGTGCGATGCCCGCAACCTGCTCGAGTTCGCGGTGATGGGCGAGTGTTTTGCCCGGGCGTTGCTCGGGATCGAGCGGCCCACCATCGGACTCCTCAACATCGGATCCGAAGATCTCAAGGGGACCGATACCTTGAAAGAGGCCGCCGGCATTCTCAAGTCGTCGCACCTCGATATCGAATTTCATGGCTTTGTCGAAGGCGATGACATCACCAAGGGAACCGTCGACGTCGTGGTGACGGATGGCTTTACCGGAAACGTGTCGCTTAAGACCGCCGAAGGAACCGCCAAGTTGTTCAGCCAGTTCCTCAAGAACGCGATTAAGAGTTCGTTCCTGGCGCAGATCGGCATGCTGCTGGCGAAACCCGTGATCATGCAGGTCATGGCGCGGACCGATCCGCGCAAGTACAACGGCGCGCTCTTCGTCGGTTTGAACGGTGTTGCGGTGAAGAGTCACGGTGGCACCGACGGTTTTGGTTTTGCCAATGCCGTTGGCGTCGCCTACGACATGATCGCTCGCGATCTCAATCGCCGCATTGGGCAAGAACTGGAACGGATTGGCTCGACCACCGCGGCCCTCCAGGCCGTGGCTTCGAAATGACGATTCGTTCCGTCATCGCCGGCGTCGGCGCCTATCTGCCGGCGAACGCTGTTTCCAACGCCGATTTGGCCAAACGCGTCGACACGTCCGACGAATGGATCACCGAACGGACCGGGATCAAGAAGCGACACATTGTCGCCGACGGCGAGAAGACCTCCGATCTCGCCATTGCCGCGGCCCGTGCGGCGCTCGGCTCGGCCGGGCTGTCGGGTGACAAGATCGATCTCATCGTCGTCGCGACGACGACGCCCGACGAGACCTTTCCGGCCACGGCCGCCCGTGTCCAAGCGGCCCTGGCGCGGCCGGGGATTCCGTCATTCGACGTTCAAGCTGTCTGCTCGGGATTCGTTTACGGCCTCGCGGTCGTCGACAACTTCATCAAGGCCGGACAGGCCAAGTCCGCGATCGTGATCGGCGCGGAGGCGTTCACCCGCCTGCTCGATTGGTCCGACCGCAATACCTGCGTGTTGTTCGGAGATGGGGCGGGCGCGGTCGTTCTGACGGCGGGCGAGGGGCGTGGCGATTCAGCCGATCGCGGGATCCTTTCCACCCACCTCCATTCCGACGGGCGCCAGCACGACATGCTTTATGTCGACGGCGGACCCGGGTCGACCCAAACCACCGGCCATGTCCGGATGAAAGGCAAAGAGGTCTTTCGCCACGCGGTCACCAATCTCACCGAAGCGGTGCACGAAGCTCTGGCTGCCAACAGCGTCCAAGCATCGGCCATCGACTGGATCGTGCCGCACCAGGCCAACAAGCGCATTCTCGACACCACCGCCGAAAAACTCGGGATTGACCCGAGCAAGGTGATTGTCACGGTTGACCAGCACGCCAACACTTCGGCCGCCTCGATCCCATTGGCGTTGAACCAGGGCGTTGCTGACGGTCGAATCCGGCCGGGCCAGCTGGTTCTGATGGAAGCGATGGGCGGGGGTTTCACCTGGGGATCGGCGCTGGTCCGCATGTAGGCCTGTGGGCCGGGTCCGAAACCGACCCCTAAATCATTGCGATCAAACGAAAACTTGTTGACCGGCTGATAGCCGGCGGCTAAAGTTTCGAGGAAGCCTCCGGAGCGGAGGCCTCACTTGGTGGGGAACGTGCGCCGATGTCCGAGACGATCACGCGGGCCCAGCTAGCTGAAGCAATCTATCAGGAAGTCGGCCTGTCGCGGAACGAATCCGCCGACTTGCTCGAGCTGGTGTTGAAGGAACTCACCCAGGCGCTGCTCAAGGGCGAGACCGTAAAGATTTCTTCCTTCGGCAGTTTTTCGGTTCGACAAAAGGGCCAGCGTGTTGGCCGCAATCCCAAGACCGGTGACGAAGTTCCCATTTTGCCCCGCAAAGTGCTGGTTTTCCGTCCGTCACAATTGTTGAAAGCGCGAATTCGCCAGGGCTTTGCCGAACGTCGGCAACCCGGCGCGGATAGCCAGGCCAAACCTGCCGCGGCATCGTGAGCGAAACTGGCGACGACGACCGGCCGGGAAAATCGACCTCGGCATTGCGTACCATCAGTGAAGTGGCGGCCGACCTCAGTCTGCCGCAACATGTTCTGCGCTTTTGGGAAACCAAGTTCGGCGAAATCGCGCCGATGAAGCGCGCCGGCGGGCGGCGCTATTACCGTCCGGAAGACGTCGCGTTCCTGAAGCGCATCAAACAGCATCTGCATGTCGACGGCATGACCATCCGTGGCGTGCAGAAGATGCTTCGTGAAGCGAGCGATCCAACGCCACCGCCGCCGGCTCCGCCCGAGCGCGCGATCGCTGCGTCGGCCGGAGGGCTCGGCCGGACCGACACCGAGCGGCTGGTGGGCGATCTGATGGTCTTGCGCGACGATCTGCGCGCCGCGCTCGACATCACGCGAAACGCTTGAATACAAGCCCTTTGCCAGCATTGCCTCGACAGCCGACGCTGCTATAGTCCGCGCCCCTTGGACCCGGCCGCAGGGCCGACTCAGTCGCTCAGGTCGGGGCGTAGCGCAGCCTGGTAGCGCATCAGACTGGGGGTCTGGGGGTCGTGGGTTCAAATCCCGCCGCCCCGACCATTTCTAACTTTTTTCAGCCGTCGGAAATCGCCCGAAGCGTTGCCGCTCGATGTCGGGCAGGCGCCGCAGAATAAACTCGATTCCGCATTCACCGACCGGCGTGCCGGTCTGATCCAGTCGCGGCAAGTTAAAGCGAAAGCTGGCATCGAGCCGTTCGATCTTCAGGATTTCGGCGAAGGCGACAAACTCGTTGAGCAGGGCCGACAGATTGACCGACACCGGCGACCAGCTCTTCGCCTTGCCGGTCGAGAACGTCCACTTGTGATCGGGATTGAAGGTCGATGGAAATTTTCCCTGTTCGTACATGTCTTCGTCGGGGACGATTCCAACCAGATGCCCACCGGGCTTCAGTATGCGAAGCCAGTTGCCAAGCGCAGTCCGCGGATCGCGCATATGTTCAAGGCAGTGGCTGGAGTGCACGAAGTCCACGGTCTGATCGTCGATCGATGCCATCACTTCAGCATCGCCGTCGGGCATGTCCCATGACCGGCAGGTCCGCATCAGAGGGAACTGTTCCTCGTATTGTCCAAGAGGGTCAGGGCCCGAGCCGATGTCGATGCCGTCGCCGACAAAATACCGGGTGGCAAAACGGCTGTCGGAAAGCCGCCGTAGGATGGATTTGCTGGTCTCGTGCATGGGAATCCGACTGCTGAAGAGGTCTTCATAACAATGATTTGAGCGAACTCGTTCAAGTCATTTATAAACCCCGCAGAGAGCAAAAGTTTTTGCACGTGTTACGGGATTTATTTACCATCGCTTAACCTCCGGCCCTCGCCAAACGACCGGGTAAATCGCGTGCAGATTTCGAACGACTTCATTGCGACCATTGAGCCGGTGCCCGTCGCACCAGCCGCCCAGCCGCGCCCGGCTGACATTGGCGGGGTCGATCCACGGTCGAGCGCCCGCGACCGAAAGCGCGACGGCGCCCAGCACGGCAGGCAGCGGGCGGCGAGCTTCCGCGCCGCGCTCGACTCAGCGACCGCGAACGCAGTGCCAAATGCTTTGCGGCGCGACACAGGATCGGACTCTGCAGCAACCGATCGGGTGTCACGACCCGAGCGGATTCCAGATCACCGACCGCACGACGTCGAGCACATCGAGGGTGCCGAACTCTACCGGCAGCATCATCCATCGCCCGACGTTGCGTCGGTACCGCAGTCTGCCGCCAGCGATCGGATCCAGCATCAGTTTCTGAAAGCGTCGGGCAGCTACGCCGCTCGCTTTTTCTCGGTCGCGTCGACCTTCGCCAGGCCCGGCGAGAACCTTGAAATTTCGGCCTGATCGTTAGTTCGAAGGGTTGCTCGCGGGCTGCAGAATGGACCGGCCGGAGTCGGTCAGCTTGCAGACGATCCAGTCAGGCTTCGTCGGGTTTGAGAACCAGGGCTCCGCCCAGCCTTCGTCAAGACACTTCCTGACGACTTGAGGCGATACTTTGCGTCCGTCGGAATCGAACAGCGGCAGCTTGCCACCGGGTTGCGTCAACCCGCGCTCAAGCCACTTGCGTTGCGCGGTCGACAGCCGCGCGAGCTTTTCGGCGCCACCGTCCATGGTGGATTTTATCCCGGTCCCGAAGTGCCGTTTTGGCACTCTCGTTTTTTGTTGCGGTCGAGTTTAATGAGGCCAAGTAGGCGGGGGAAGAGCGGCGGGGAAAGGGCAAGAACATGAGCGAATTCCTCATGGTTTACGTGACGGCCGCCAATCAGGCTGAGGCGCTTGGCATCGCCCGGGGCCTGGTCGACGCCAAATTGGCGGCCTGCGTCAACGTGTTGGGCGATGCGACCTCGGTGTATCGCTGGCAAGGCAAGGTCGAGGAAGCGACTGAAGTCGTTTTGGTGGCCAAGATCCGCGGCGACGCCTTCGACCCGGTCGCGGCCAAGATCAAGAGCCTGCACAGCTACGATGTTCCCTGCATCGTGGCCTACCCGATGGCGGCGGCGGATGCGCCATACCTCGCGTGGCTGAGGGAATCGACAATCGATCCGGCCGCACGCCTAACGGGGTAGGGTAATAGTCGCGACAGCTTGGGCGGCAATTCCCTCGCCGCGGCCGGTGAAGCCCATAGCTTCCGTGGTTGTCGCTTTTATGCTGATGCGATCCGAATCGACCCCGCAGACGTCCGCGGTTCGCGTCACCATGGCGGTCCGATGGGGCGCGATCTTCGGACGCTCGCAGACGATCGTCACATCGAGATTGACGAGCGCGCCTCCGCGTTCTGTCAGCAAGCCGATCGCGTGCCGCAGGAAGCGCTCCGAAGCGGCATCCTTGAAAGCCGGATTGCTGGGCGGAAAATGGTGCCCGATATCGCCGGCGCCGATGGCGCCGAGAATCGCGTCGGTCGCAGCGTGCCATGCGACATCGGCGTCGGAGTGGCCGAGCAGGCGATGCGAGTGATCGATGGCGATGCCGCAGAGAATAAGACCTGGCCCCGCAATCAGCCGATGTGCGTCGAACCCTTGACCGGTGCGGTACTCAAGATTTGCCTTCGCCATACGGGCAAGGTCCTCCGCGGTTGTTACCTTCTCCGCCTCGGGCGAGCCGGCAACGGTGACGACGCGGCGCCCGGCGTGCTCGAAGACAGCGGCGTCGTCGGTCAAGCTCAGATGCGCTGCCATGCGATGCGCCGCCAGCAATTCATCGAAGCGGAAGCCCTGCGGCGTTTGCACGCGAAACAACCCCTCTCGCGATACCGTCTCGCGAACGGCGCCGGCACCATCGACCCGCTTCAAGGTGTCGGCGATCGGAAGGCCCGGTACCACGCCGGTCCCAGGCGCGATGGCGTCGATCACGCGGGCGATCATGGACGTCGGGACCAGAGGCCGCGCTGCGTCATGGACCAAGACACTGCCAGGGGCGCGGGCCGAGAGTGCCTCTAGCGCATGTCGAACAGAAGCTTGTCGCGTGGCGCCGCCGTGAACCGGCGGTAGACACTGCAAGCCGGAAGTGGCGGCGGTGAATGAGCCGGCGTCGTCTGGATGGATCACCGGCAAGACCGCCTGCACCCGAGGCTCTCGCAAGAGCCCCTCGATCGCCATGCGGATGAGAGGCTTGCCGCCAAGTCGCTCGTACTGCTTGGGACCAGCACTGCTAAAGCGAGTTCCGCGACCCGCTGCAACCACGATGCCAATGCACTGCGTCATGACATCGAAATATCAGACCCAGTTGAATTGGTTAATCCGTTCCGCGACCCGAAATTGCCGGCTCGATTCCGTTTTACAAACAGGGGAAATGTGTGCAAATATCCGGACTGTCCGACATTGGTCGGCCTGACTGATCTCGTCGCATAAGACCTCGGGGGGGGGGATTGCATGGTTCGTAAGCCTGTTGTGCTGAGTTTGGTTGCCGTTGCTCTTGGGACGACCAGCCTGGTTCCTCCCGCATGGGGGCAGGGTCTGCAGATCGAGGAAATCGTCGTCACGGCCCGTAAGCGGTCCGAAAATCTCCTCGATATTCCGCTCGCCATCAGCGCGTTCACGACGCAGCAGATGGAAAAGATCGGCTCTTCCAATTTGGTGGAACTCGCCAAGTTCACGCCCGGCATTCAGTTCAACGAGCAGGGCGTCCAGGAACCGGGCCGCGTCTACACCTCGATCCGCTTCCGCGGTCTCGGCAGCGAAATCAAGGAGCCGTTCGGTCAG